>JAAYGE010000241.1 GCA_012727835.1 Bacillota bacterium | reverse complement strand
CAGTTATGTGATCGTGGGCCATTCGGAACGGCGCCTGCGTTTTGGGGAAACGGCCGAAACTATCGGCGAAAAGGTGAAAGTAGCTTTAGAACACGGGATTACCCCCATCCTCTGTGTGGGAGAAACCATGAGCGAGCGCAGCCTAGGCATGACTGAAAAGGTAATTGGCCAACAGCTTTTGACCTGCCACAAGCACCTGCGCCCGGAGCAGTTGGCTCAGGTGGTAGTGGCCTACGAGCCCTTATGGGCCTTTGGCACCGGCCGCACTGCTACAGCCAAGGCTGCATCCCAACTGGCTAAATACGCCCGCCAGCGGCTACAACGTCTGATGAACGGCGATACGAATGCGATGCGCATCCTCTATGGTGGTAGTGTGAACCCGGATAATATTCAAGAATTTGCAGCCGCTGAAGGCGTGGACGGCGTGCTAGTGGGCGGTGCCAGTTTAGATGCGGATAAATTTGCGGCTATCGCCCGCGCCTATGGGGTGAAGTAGAGTGGGTCCCGTTGTTTTGACGATTCTGGATGGCTGGGGTATTAGGGAAGAGCCGACCGGTAACGCGGTGCGGCAAGCAGCCACGCCTAACATCGATCGGCTCTTCGCCACTTGCCCCCACACCCAACTGGCTTGCTCCGGCGAAGCGGTGGGCCTTATGCCCCCCCAGATGGGCGACTCCAACGTGGGGCATACCAATATCGGCGCTGGCCGCATTGTTTACCAGCCCTTGGTGCGGATCAATCGGGCCATTAGGGATGGCAGTTTTGCAGCCAACCCCGTATTGGAGCGCTTGTGGCTAGCCGCCGAGGGGCGGGCGCTGCACCTGATGGGCCTTTTGTCCGACGGAGGAGTGCATAGCCACCAGGATCATCTGTTGGAACTGTTGCGACTGGCTAAAGAGCAGGGCTTAAAGGACGTCTATATTCATATTTTTCTGGACGGACGAGACGTTCCGCCCCAAAGCGCTTTAACATACGTGGATACATTAGAGGCAGCCCTATCCTGTCTAGGCGTCGGCCGGATTGCTACCGTCAGCGGGCGCGTTTATGCCATGGACCGGGATCGGCGCTGGGAACGGATAGAGTTGGCCTACAATGCCATCGTCCATGGGCAGGGTCTGCAGGCAAGTAGTGCTCGGGAGGCGGTGGAACAGGCTTACGCTCAGGGCTTGACCGATGAGTTCGTGCGTCCCACCGTGGTCTGTAGCGATGGGCAGGTCCAGGCGGGGGATGCGGTATTTATGTGGAATTTCCGCGCCGACCGGGCCCGGGAGCTGATGCACGCCCTATTGGATGAGGAATTTACCGGTTTTGCCCGGGGGCCTCGGGTACCCATCTTTTTTGCGGCCATGGCCCAATATGAAGAAGATTTTCCTGTTCCCCATGTGTTGCCGCCCCAGGATCTGCGTCTTACTCTGGGGGAAGTGGTCAGCCGGGCCGGCCTCAACCAGTTGCGCTTGGCTGAAACGGAAAAATATGCTCATGTGACCTTTATCTTTAATGGGGGACAGGAGATCTGTTTTCCCGGAGAAGATCGTATCTTGGTGCCATCTCCGCCGGTAGCCACCTATGACCTACAACCGGAGATGAGTGCCAACGAGATAACGGAGCAGCTGCTAGCCAATCTTACTAAATATGATTTTATAGTTGTAAACTACGCCAATCTGGATATGGTGGGACATACGGGTAACATGGCGGCCGCTGTACAAGCTGTAGAAACGGTCGACAGCTGTATTGGACGCCTGGTGCCAGCCCTGCGGGAGGGGGGAGGCACTTTGGTGTTAACGGCGGATCACGGTAATGCGGAGCAAATGCTAGATCCGGTTACCGGCGAACCCCATACAGCCCACACGGACAACCCGGGGCCTTGTCTGGTTATGGCCGACGGAGTGCACGCTTTACGGGGGCCCGGCGTGTTGGCCGACATAGCCCCCACGGTCCTACAGCTGTTAAAAGTACAGCAGCCGCCGGAGATGACGGGAAGATCGCTATTGGCTGGCAATGAGTCTAGCTGAAAGGAGATACTGTAGATGCTAACAATTACTGATTGTTTTGCCCGGGAGATCCTCGACTCTCGGGGCAACCCAACAGTAGAAGTGGAAATTACCTTGGCTTGTGGTGCTGTCGGTCGGGCAGCTGTGCCTTCCGGTGCTTCCACCGGTGCCTTTGAAGCGGTGGAACTACGAGATGGAGATAAAGGGCGTTATTTAGGTAAAGGGGTAGATAAGGCGGTAGATAATGTTAATAGCCTGATCGCCGATGAGCTAATTGGCCTTGATGCCGGCGCCCAAGCCGCCATCGATACCATGCTGATTACCCTGGATGGCACCCCCAATAAGGGCCGTCTGGGAGCCAACGCTATCCTAGGTGTATCCCTAGCGGTAGCCAAAGCGGCGGCTGCAGCCTTGGATTTGCCACTCTATCAATATATTGGCGGCATTAATGCCCGTACCTTACCCACACCGATGATGAACATCCTCAATGGTGGTGCCCACGCCGATAACAACGTGGATATTCAAGAGTTTATGATTATGCCCGTGGGTGCCGATAGCTGGCGCGAAGCACTGCGCAGGTCGGCGGAAGTCTTCCACTGGCTACGGGCCGTACTTAAAGAGCAGGGCTTGGCCACCGGGGTAGGCGATGAGGGCGGTTTTGCCCCCAATCTGGACTCCAATGAAGCGGCACTGCAGGCTATTATGGAAGCCATCAAGCGAGCCGGTTATGTGCCCGGAGAAGATATCATGCTGGCCCTCGATGTGGCCGCCAGTGAGCTCTACCGGGATGGCCGTTATCACCTGGCCGGCGAGAATCGCAGCTTAACGGCTGCTGAGTTGGTGGATTTCTATGCGGGATTGATTGAAAAATATCCGATTATCTCTATTGAAGACGGGATGGCCGAAGATGATTGGGAAGGCTGGCAGCTCTTAACCGAGCGCCTAGGCTCGCGCGTACAGCTAGTAGGTGATGACCTCTTTGTCACTAACACGGAGCGCCTAGCCCGTGGCATTGAACAGGGAGTGGCCAATTCGGTGCTAATTAAGCTCAATCAGATCGGCACCCTGACCGAGACGCTAGAGACTATTGAGATGGCCAAGCAAGCCGGTTACACGACGGTTATTTCCCACCGCTCGGGAGAGACGGAAGACACCACGATCGCCGATCTGGCGGTGGCCATCAATGCGGGGCAAATTAAGACCGGTGCCCCTTCCCGTAGCGAGCGGGTTGCTAAGTATAACCAGCTGTTGCGCATCGAGGAGAACTTGGGAGTGGCCGCCGAATATGCCGCTTCCCACTGCTTCTATAATCTACGTTAGCATTGGGGTAGATCAGGGGGTGCCGACACTAATGCGGCAACCCCTGTACTTCCCGATATTGTCATGATTATACTACTGTGCTAAAATGTAGTGAGCTTTTGGGGTAGGGAGGTGGCATTTTGATACTAGCATTAACTATCTTAGATGCGGCACTAGCCGTAGGTGTTATTGTGACTGTTATGATGCAGTCCAGTAAAGCCAGCGGCTTAGGAACTATTGGCGGCGGGGCACAAACTTTCTTTGGACAGAAGAAAAGCAAAGATGAAATGTTAGCTCGGTTGACAAAGTACTTAGCCGGATCTTGGATGGCAGTAACGCTATTATTGACCATCTTAAATCGGCGCATGGGTTAAGCTAGTTAGCATACCTTGGTTTCCCGGGGTATGCTTTGCTATGATAGCTGCATTGATAGTTAACTATCAGGATGCATCTTCTACTTACACTAATTGTTCTTGTTAGGAGGCAAACATCTATGGAAAACCTTCTCTGGCTAGCGCCAGCGGCAGGTGCATTGGCCCTCTTATATGCGCTTTATAAAGCGGCCTGGATTAATAGACAGGACGCGGGTAATAAGCGCATGCGGGAAATTGCCGATGCGATTCATGAAGGCGCAATGGCCTTTCTCAAACGGGAGTATACTGTACTTGTCTTCTTTGTCCTCATGCTTTTTGCTCTGCTGGCCTTTGTAATTGACCTGCAGACGGCTATTTCTTTCGTAGTTGGCGCCATCGCCAGTGTTCTGGCCGGCTACATCGGCATGTCGGTGGCTACTCGGGCCAACGTGCGGACAGCTAATGCGGCTCAGCACGGTATTAACCGGGCCTTAGGTATAGCCTTTAGCGGCGGTGCTGTTATGGGTATGGCCGTTGTCGGCCTTGGTAGTATTGGTGTTGGTATTCTTTATGTGATTTTCCGCGATCCCGACATAGTTAATGGTTTTGCCCTCGGGGCCAGCTCCATTGCCCTTTTTGCCCGTGTGGGCGGCGGAATTTACACCAAGGCGGCCGACGTGGGTGCCGACTTGGTGGGTAAGGTCGAAGCCGGTATTCCGGAAGACGACCCCCGCAACCCGGCTGTCATTGCCGACAACGTGGGTGATAACGTGGGCGACGTGGCCGGTATGGGTGCCGACCTGTTTGAGTCCTATGTGGGATCTATGATTGCCGCCATGTCTCTAGGCGTTTTCGCTTTTAACGGACTATCCGGTGTTTTATTACCGCTACTCCTTGCGGCGGCTGGTATAATTGCCTCGCTGATCGGTACCAACTTTGTCAACGCCAAAGACGGAGCCAACGTGCAGCGGGCCCTCAGTATGGGTACTTACGTGTCCGGTGTGCTGACGGTAGGCGCATCCTATTTCTTGGTCACCTACCTGGGCATGGATATGGGTGTGTTCTTCGCTATTTTGGCAGGCCTAGTGGCCGGTATAGTCATCGGTCAGATCACCGAATACTATACCTCTGCCGACAAAGCCCCGGTAGCTGGTGTGGCCGAATCGTCGCAGACGGGTGCTGCTACTAACATCATCGCCGGCTTGGCCGTAGGTATGAGAAGTACGGCACTGCCAATTATAGTAATATGCTTGGCTATATTCATCGCCTACAATTTTGCCGGTCTTTACGGTATCGCTATCGCCGCCGTCGGTATGCTGGCTACTACAGGTATGACGGTAGCAGTGGACGCCTATGGCCCTGTTGCTGATAACGCCGGTGGTATTGCCGAGATGGCGGAATTAGACCCGAAGGTACGCGAGGTTACCGACGCCCTCGACGCTGTTGGTAATACAACGGCAGCCGTTGGTAAGGGCTTTGCTATCGGTTCGGCTGCTTTGCCCGCCTTGGCTCTGTTCTCGGCCTATTCGGCAGCCGTCGATCTCCAGAGCCTCAATCTACTGGACCCAACCGTTATTATAGGTATGTTTGTCGGCGGTATGCTACCCTTCCTCTTCTCCGCCATTACCATGGAAGCGGTGGGTAAGGCAGCCTTTGAGATGATCGAGGAAGTGCGTCGCCAATTCCGCGAGATCCCTGGCATTATGAAAGGCGAGGCGCGCCCCGACTACGCCCGTTGTGTTTCTATCAGCACTTCTGCCGCTCTGAAGCAAATGATCGTTCCTGGCCTGATTGCGGTTATCGCTCCCCTAGCCATCGGTATTGGCCTAGGTAAGGAAGCCTTGGGCGGTTTGTTGGCTGGCTCCCTGGTGACTGGCGTTTTGCTCGCCATTAAGATGGCTAACGCCGGTGGCGCATGGGATAATGCTAAGAAGCATATAGAGGCGGGCCATTTCGGTGGTAAGGGTACACCTGCCCACGAAGCGGCAGTCGTCGGCGATACGGTGGGCGATCCCTTTAAGGATACATCGGGCCCATCGCTGAACATCCTCATCAAGCTGATGACTATTGTGGCCCTAGTATTTGCTCCCTTGTTCTTGTAATCTACGACAGTAAATTGGCTGTGCCCCAACCACCCTTATGACGGTTGGGGCACAGTTTCTTTTTACCCGTGATTTTGCTAAACTTAGGTAAGGTCAAAAGAAGGTGGGAAAGTCATGAAACGTGATACTGCATTAGCTTTGGTACAAAAACATGTTAAGAATCGTAATTTGATCAAGCACATGTTGGCGGTAGAAGTCATCATGGAGGCTTTGGCCAAACACCTGGGTGAGGACCCGGAAAAATGGGGGCTAGCCGGCCTGCTCCATGATATCGATTATGATAAGACCGCCGACAGCCCGGAGCAACATAGTATGATCGGGGCCGATATGTTGGCCGAGCTGGGAGTAGCCCCGGACATTGTTTATGCGGTGAGGGTACATAATGAGGTGCATGGACTGCCGCGCAACACCCTGTTGGACAAGGCCCTGTATGCGGCCGACCCCTTATCGGGCCTAATTGTGGCTGCTGCTCTCATTCATCCCGAACGTAAATTGGCAGCCATCGACGTACCCTTTCTAATCAACCGTTTTCATGAGAAGAGCTTTGCCCGCGGTGCTAGCCGAGAACAGATTGAAACTTGTACAGAATTGGGCTTGAGTTTAGAGGAGTTTATGGGCCTAGCTTTGCGGGCTATGCAGGCGATTAGCACCGAACTCGGGCTCTAACCCATTGTGCCGCACGCCCAGCGTGCGGCCTATTACTTAGATAGGGGATGACCAATGCAGTACCAGATTTATGCTATGGATGAAAAGGCCGCGTTCCAGATCATTCACTGGCATTATGACCCTCCCTATAATGTATACAATTTGGGCGGTGACGAGCGCGAAATTGATGCCATGTTGGATGGTTATCATTTTGCTGTGTACACTGAGAAAGAGGGGCTAGTAGGTTTCTTTTGTTACGGACTAAGCGCCCAACTTCCAGGAGGCCGGGCCCGTGGAATTTATCGGGGTAAGCGGGTGCTGGACATAGGGTTAGGTATGCGGCCCGATCTAACCGGCAAAGGTTGGGGCCCAAGTTTTGTGCGGGCCGGCGTCAATTTTGCTATTGCTAAATGGCGCCCACTGGCCCTGCGTCTGACGGTGGCCAGCGATAATTTGCGAGCAATTAAAGTTTATGAACGCGTTGGTTTTACGGTAATCGACAGCGTGACTGCCCGCACTTCCCGTGGGCTCCTGGACTATTATTTGATGTTACTGCCCCTTAACTAAGATAGCAAGACAAAACCACAGAAAGGGAAAGCTATAAAGAAATAGCAAGGAAAGGAGTGTTTTTGCTATGGTGGAACGCGACCAGCTCATAGCCATGATGCGGGAAAAAGTTTATAAACCGCTAACCGAAGCCGAGTTGGTGGAAACCCTAGGCTTGAGTGGTAAGGATGCGGAGCAGCTGCGAGAGTTAATTCTTACCCTGGAGCGGGAAGGTGTTATCATTCGCACCCGCTATGGCCGTTTAGGACTGCCCGAGAAGATGAACCTGGTGGTCGGTCGTTTGCAGGGTAATGAACGAGGATATGCTTTTCTTATTTCCCCCAACCGATCTCAGGATGTTTATATAGCCGCTTCCAGCTTGAGTGGAGCCATGCACGGGGACCGGGTTATTGCCCGCCTCTTACCCCGTTCGGAGGGCAAGCGGGAAGAGGGCGAAGTCATCCGCATCTTGGACCGGGCCAATCAGCGGATAGTTGGTCGTTTTGAAGGTGGAGAACATGTCGGCTTCTGTCGCCCCGACGAGCGGCGTATCGGACAAGATATCGTCATTTCGCCCGGTGCCACCCAAGGGGCCCAAACCGGCGACCGCATTGTGGTGCGCATTACCCAGTTTCCCGATGGCCGACGACAAGTAGCCACAGGCGTGGTGGAAGAAGTGCTCGGTCGGATAGGCGATCCGGGCGTGGATGTGCTGGCGGTGATGCGTCAATACGATCTGCCCGACGAGTTCCCAGATGAGGTGAAAAGGGAAGTAGCCAAGATGAAGTTAGAGGTGGGACCAGAAGACATTGCTGGACGCCTGGATTTACGAGATTGGCCCACCATAACCATCGACGGTGCCGATGCTAAGGATTTAGACGATGCTATTTCGGTGGTCAAGCTGGCCAATGGCAATTACCAATTGGGAGTACATATAGCCGATGTGGGGCATTACGTGCGGGCCGGTAGCGAGGTGGACAAGGAAGCCTTCCGGCGGGGTAATAGCGTCTATTTGCTGGATAGGGTTTTACCCATGCTGCCTTTCGATCTATCCAACGGAATCTGTAGCTTGACGGCGGGGGTGGATCGCCTTACCTTGTCGGTCATCATGGAAATTGACGCCAACGGCAACCTGGTGAAGCATGAAATCGCCGAAAGTGTCATCAATAGCCATGCCCGCATGACCTATGACGAAGTAAATCGGCTGCTGGAAGGTGGGGACGCGGAATTGGAGGCCAAGTATCATGACCTGCTAGAGCAATTGCACTTGATGCGGGAGCTGCATGATATCTTAGCCGAAAAACGGTCCGGCCGCGGAGCCATCGACTTTGAAGTTCAAGAGGCGCAAATAATCCTCGACGAGGAGGGCCGGGTGCAAGATATTGTACCCCGCATACCTACTTTGGCTGACAGTATCATCGAAGAATTTATGGTTCGAGCCAATGAAACGGTAGCCGAAACCTACTACTGGTTGGAATTGCCCTTTATCTACCGGGTGCACGAGGAGCCAAAGTCGGCAAAGATCAGCGAGCTGAACAACTTCTTAGGGGCCTTCGGATTGCGGATTAAGGCTAAACCCGACCATATTCATCCCAAGAGCTTTCAGTCGGTACTGGCCCAGGTGGAAGGACGCCCCGAGCAGCGCCTCATCCATCGGGTGCTGTTGCGGTCCATGATGAGGGCCCGTTATAGCCCCGATTGTTTAGGGCATTTTGGTCTGGCTCTAAAGTACTACTGCCATTTTACTGCCCCTATCCGCCGCTACTCTGATTTAGTCATTCACCGTATTATCAAGGAGAATTTGCGCAAAAGGCACATGAGCGACGAGCGCAGGGCCCATTTAGCTGCCTTCGTAGAACGGGCGGCCACCCAAGCCTCAGCCCGGGAACAGGTAGCTACTGAAGCTGAACGAATGGTAGTCGACATTAAGAAAACCGAATTTATGCTGGGTAAAGAAGGCGAGATCTATGATGCCATCATTAGTGGCGTAACCAACTTCGGCTTCTTTGCCGAGCTGGATAATACGGTTGAGGGCTTGGTCCACGTCAGCAGCTTGGACGACGATTACTATGAATACGATGAAGAGACCTATTCGCTCATCGGAAAACAAACAAAGCGCCGTTTCCGCTTGGGCGATCGGGTACGGGTACAGGTGGTGAATGTGGATTTGGAGGAGCGGCGCATCGACTTCGAGCTGGCGCCTAACGACGAGTAAATTGCCTAGGGGCTCTCGCCAATGCGATTAGCCCCGCTGTGTTCCTATGACCAGCGGCTTCATGTCTTTAGTACTTGCTATTTAATAGGCCCCTCGGCTCAAAGCGTTTAAAGGCCGTGATCATACTAGAGCGCCTGTGCCCACCACTCTGTCGGAATGAGCTCAGTTAGCCAAGGGCAGCGACGGCACTCGCACTGATTGGTTTAGTGGACCGTCAAGTGGGCTCAAAGCAAACTACTATTTAAGGAAGAAGGCCCTTAGGCAGCTCGGCCTGTTGTCGCTGCTTATCCTTGGCTCCTTCGCTCTATTGATTAGTGGGCCCAATGCGCTGTGCGTATGACCAACGGCCTTATGCCCTCAATGCTTGCCATTTAGTAGGCCCGTTCAGGGGGAGCCGAGGGGTCTGCGTAAGCACAGTTGGCGTCAGCCAGTGCTCTAGCAGAGCCCCTCGGCTCAAAACGTTTAAAGGCTGTGGTCATACTAGAGAGCCAGTGCCTAGCACCCTGTCGGGATGAGCTCGGGGCCCCAAGGGCAGCGACGGCACTTGCGCGAGAGTTTAATAGGACCGGTAAGGGGCTTAAGATCAGCGACCATTTAAGTGAGCCTGCAAGCATGCATGTCTGAAGGTTTGTTGAAACAATTGGGTTCTCTATCCGTATATAATAGAGGAGGTTATTAGAGGGAGGGGATGCAATGCCGGTGATTGAAACTATTGGCCTAACCAAGTATTACGGCCAAGCCCGCGGTATTATCGATGTTAATTTACGGGTAGAGGAAGGGGAAATCTTTGGTTTCATCGGTCCCAATGGGGCGGGTAAATCTACTACCATCCGTACTCTGTTAAACTTTATTTTTCCCACCAGCGGCAGCGCCAAGATTTTTGGGTTGGATGTGGTACAAGACAGCGTGCGCATTAAACAGCAGATCGGATACCTGCCGGCGGAGGTGGGCTACTACGACGATATGACAGTAAAAGATCTATTTACATATGCCGCCGGTTTTTACGCCAATAATTATTTAGCCAATGCCTACGAGTTGGCCGACATCTTTGAGTTGGATGTTAACAGGCCCATTCATGCCTTGTCCCTTGGTAATAGAAAGAAGGTTGGCATTGTGCTGGCCATGTTTCATCAGCCCAAGCTACTTATCTTTGATGAGCCAACTAGTGGTTTAGACCCTCTGATGCAACGGCGCTTTTTTGAAGTTTTAGAGCAGGTTAATGCCCAGGGAACAACCATCTTTTTCTCTTCCCACGTGTTGAGCGAAGTGCAGCGTCTCTGCCATCGGGTGGCCATCATTAAAGAAGGGCGCATTCTGCAGGTAGGGAAGATGGACGACCTGCGGCACAAATATTTTCGCAACGTGCGCGTAGAGTTTAAACAGGGAACGATGCCGAAGATAGATTTGCCCGGTATTCTCCATTCCTATCAGGAGAATGGTAGCTGGAATATGTTATACAATGGCGATATTAATGACCTGCTTGCGGTACTGGCCCAATATCAGCTTACTAATCTATGGTTAGAGGAGCCTTCCTTAGAAGAGATCTTCTTGCACTACTACGAAAAGGAGGGCGTATAGATGCCAGTTTTTCGCCGTGAACTACAAGCTAATAGTCGATCTTGGTTAGTTTGGACTATTGCCTTAGCGGCGCTAAATCTACTGATGATGTGGGTCTTTCCTTCTTTCCGCCAAGATACGGCCAACATGGAAGCGGTGATGGAGCTCTTTCCCGAGGCCTTTGCTAAAATTTTCGGTCTCGACCAACTCTCCTTGGCTGACCCTATCGGCTTTTATGCGACGGAAGCCTATTTCATGGTAATGCTTTTTGGTAGCCTGTATGCTGCCATATTGGGGGCCAGCATCTTAAGCAAAGAAGAGGATGACAAAACGATTGAATTTCTTTTAGCGCGGCCCATTTCCCGCACCCGCCTGTTAGCCGGAAAGTTGTTAGCACTACTAACCCTTTTGGTCCTCTTCAATTTAGTTATTGGCCTAGTTACCTTTGCGGCCTTTGCTATTTTCGATGTGGGCGAGTATTCAGCGGCCACGCTATTGAGGTTGCTTACCACACCCTTTTTGGCCCATATTACCTTTGCCGCCTTCGCCTTCTGCTTAGCCCTATTCTTCATCCGCAGAAAATCGGCCACTTCTATGGCTATCGGCATGGTAGTCGGGCTCTATTTTGTCGATGTGTTGGCTACCCTCAGCGACAAGTTTGAACTGCTGCGCTATTTAACTCCTTATCATTACGTCAATGCGGTGGATATAGTACACAACGGCATTGATCCGGTTAACGTTTTAGTATTATTAGGTGCAACGGCTGTCGCTGTAGGCACGAGTTTCTTCTTATACAGGCGGCGGGATATAACAGTTTAGTTTTTACTGTACCGACCTGCCAGCGTAATTATTATAATCTTGCAAATGTCTAGATGGTTGGAAAAGGATAGAGCGGTAAATTGACAAAGATTACGGTTTTATAGTATAATAAACTTCAGCGTCAGCCCGCTTGCCCAATAGCAAGATGGGCTAGATTTTTCTGAGGGATGATTATGAGGCAAAAGGGTATTAAAGTATTGGCCGAAAACCGTCGAGCTCGACACGAGTATTTTATAGAAGAAACTTATGAAGCCGGCGTGGCTTTGCGCGGCACAGAGGTCAAATCAATTCGTGCCGGACGGGTCAATTTGCGTGATAGCTTTGCGCGAGTTGATGATGGCCAGCTAATCCTTTATAATGTGCATGTAAGTCCCTATGAACAGGGGAATCGCTTCAACCATGATCCCTTGCGTCCTCGCGTATTGCTGATGCACAAGCGGGAGATTATGCGCTTGTTGGGCTTAACGCAAGCTAAAGGTTATACTTTGGTGCCTACCAAGTTATACTTGAAGAATGGCAAAATTAAAGTGGAGATTGGTTTAGCCAAAGGTAAGAAGCTCTATGACAAGCGGGACGCTGCAGCTGAGCGGGACGCCAAAAGGGAAATTGCTCGGGCTATGCGAGCTCGGGAAAGAGGCGAAATCTAACCACGTTAACCTGGGGGCGACATGGTTTCGACGGGGGTAATGTGGGTTG
>JAAYGE010000240.1 GCA_012727835.1 Bacillota bacterium | reverse complement strand
GTTGGATAAGAAGGAAATGCGCCAGGTCATGCTAGCTAGACGTCTGGCCCTAACAGCAGAGGAGCGGGAGCAAGCGGCACAGCTGGCTAAGCAGCTGGCCCAATCCTTGCTGGCTGGTTGCAAACGGGTTATGTTGTACATGCCTTTCCGGGGCGAACTTGATACCCTGGTCTTGGCCCGTTGGCTGGTAGAACAGGGGGGAGAAATCGTTCTACCCCTGACCGACAAGGCTACCCGCCGTCTGACGCCGGCGTTAGTAAGCAGCCTGGATTCACTGCGCCCGGCGGCTTATGGTATCTTGGAGCCGGTCCCCGGCAGCTATCAGGTGGTGGAGCCTACCAGTCTGCAGGCGGTGATAGTCCCAGGGGCGGCCTTCGACCTTAAGGGGTACCGCATCGGTTATGGTGGAGGCTATTATGATCGTTTCTTGCCACAGGTGGCATCCGACTGCTTAACAATTGGCTATGGTTACGATTGGCAGCTGGTGGAGAAATTGCCCCATGAACCGTGGGATCATCCTCTAAAGTATGTTGTTACCGATGGGCGTTGTTGGACAGTGCCGCAGAACTAGGGTGGTCTAGATCATAACAGAGCATTGGAGGAAGACATAATGATGTATACACCGGCCGAAGTCACCAAGAATCTTAGTGATGTGGGAGTTATTAAGGCTGGTAGGAAGACAATTAACCTGATATTATTGGGGGCGCTGGCCGGCGCCTATATTTCCATAGCCGGCAGTTTATCCCAGGTGGTAGGCCATGATATAGCCCAATATTTAGGGTTTGGCATGGCCCGCTTTATTACCGGTTCAGTTTTCAGCCTCGGTTTGGTTCTTGTAGTTTTAGCTGGAGCCGAGTTGTTTACCGGCAACTGCTTGATTATTATCAGCTTGTTAGACAGACGCATCAGTTGGGGGCAGATGCTGCGCAACTGGGTAATTATTTGGCTGGCCAACGCTTTGGGAGCGGCTCTGGTTGTAGCTCTCACCTTGGCTTCCGGCATCGGGGCGATGAATGGGGGCGCTGTGGGCCAATTCGCTATTACGGGTGCCGCGGACAAGTTGGCCTTACCCTTTGCCACCGTCTTCTTTAAGGGCATTTTTGCCAACTGGATGGTCTGTTTGGCCGTATGGTTAGCCAGCTCCGCCAAAGATGCGGGAGGCAAGATTTTGGCCATCTATCTTCCCATCATGGGTTTTGTAGCCATCAACTTAGAGCATTCGATCGCCAACATGTTTAGCATTCCTTTCGGGTTAGCACTGGCAGGGAATCTAAACTGGCAGACCCTTATCCAGTTGACAGTGAATAATCTACTGCCGGCAACCTTAGGTAATATTGTGGGCGGTGCTGTTCTGGTAGGAGCGGTTCACTGGTATTTATTCTCTCCCCGCAAATAAATTCCCCGCAAAATGGGCATAATTGGGAATGGCGGGGTTTGGGGCAAAGGGAGGAGCAAAAGCGAGCAAAGAAGAGATAGGTGGCAAAAAGCTAAGCAAATTGCCCGCTCAGCCGGTTATACGACAAATGTCTTTATTTGCATATCCGCCGGGCTGACGGGTATATTACTATTAGCACTCGCCAATGGTGAGTGCTAATAGTAAGCTTGGAGTAAGGAGGTTTTTGATTTGAATCTACAACCGTTAGCAGATCGCATTGTAGTTAAAGCTATTCAGCAAGAAGAAAGAACCAAAAGTGGTATTGTTTTGCCAGACACGGCCAAAGAAAAACCCCAAGAGGGCGAAGTTTTAGCCGTTGGCCCTGGTAAGGTGGCCGACAACGGTTCCCGCATTCCTATGGAGGTTAAGGTTGGCGCCCGCGTCATTTACTCCAAGTATGCTGGAACGGAAGTCAAGATCGACGGTGAAGAGTACTTAGTTCTGAGAGAATCGGACGTACTAGCAATCGTGAAGTAAGGAGGCTACATAAAGAATGGCAAAACAGATTTGCTTTAATGAAGACGCACGTCGTGCCCTGCAGCGCGGTATTGATATTCTCGCTGATACTGTTAAGGTAACCCTAGGACCTAAAGGTCGCAATGTGGTTTTAGAAAAGAAACTCGGGGCTCCTCTGATTACCAATGACGGTGTTACTATTGCCCGTGAAATTGAATTAGAAGATCCCTTTGAAAATATGGGAGCGCAGCTAGTTAAAGAAGTGGCTACTAAGACCCAGGACGTGGCTGGTGACGGTACCACAACTGCTACTCTCCTAGCCCAGGCCCTAGTACGCGAAGGTCTGAAGAACGTGGCCGCTGGTGCCAATCCCATGAGCATCCGACGCGGTATTGAAAAGGCCGTTCAGGTAGCCGTTGAGGAAATTAAGAAGATTGCTGTGCCTATTGAAACTAAAGAGGCTATCGCACAAGTGGCTTCTATCTCCGCCGATGACGAAGAAATCGGCAAACTGATCGCCGATGCCATGGAAAAGGTGGGTAAAGACGGTGTTATCACCGTGGAAGAAGCTAAAACCACCGCTACTAGCCTAGAAGTAGTCGAGGGTATGCAGTTTGACCGCGGTTATGTTTCTCCTTACATGGTAACCGATGCAGAGAAAATGGAAGCCGTCCTCGAAGATCCCTTCATCCTGATCACCGACCGCAAGATCTCGGCCGTTCATGATATTCTGCCGGTCTTGGAGAAGGTGGTTCAGCGCGGCAAACCTTTATTGATTATTGCTGAAGATCTAGAGGGCGAAGCGCTCGCAACCATCCTCGTCAACAAACTGCGCGGTACCTTCAATTGTGTGGCTGTTAAGGCGCCTGGTTTTGGTGATCGCCGCAAGGCTATGCTCGAGGATATCGCTATCTTGACCGGCGGTACGGTTATTACCGAGGATTTAGGCCTCGAGCTTAAGAATGCGGATATCGATATGCTGGGTCGTGCTCGCCAGGTGCGGGTAGCTAAGGAAGAAACCGTCATCGTTGATGGTGCTGGCGATCAAGCCGCCATCGAGAAACGGGTAGCTCAAATCAAGATGCAGATTG
>JAAYGE010000239.1 GCA_012727835.1 Bacillota bacterium | reverse complement strand
CCTAATAGCCTTATCCCGGCAGGAAGGATAACCACACCCTCCACAATTGCTTTCATCGGCCGCTGTATGTTTGCCGATTTGCACTAGGATGTTACGTATTTCTGACTCGGTTGGTATGGGTAGATTGGGATTCCGTGCTTGATAGCTGACCTGCGGCAGAGAGTCGGATGTAACTACAGTAATAGAACTTAACTTGTTGCTTTCCCGTTGCCGATCTAGATGAAACTGCAACAAGCGGGAACGTTTATAGGCAGGACTGGAGCACTTACTGATGCCCGAGCCATTGATGCAGCCACCTGGACAAGCCAACGCCTCGATAAAACGGGGCCTAATTTCTCCCGCGGACAGTTCGTTGAATACTTCTATACACGCATCTAGTCCGCTGACAGCTAGGCAATCGGGGCGGGTATCCGCATCCAACCCGGCTGTGGACAGAATTCCCCGGCTTAAGGGATAAACTGTTGCTGTTTGGGTCTCCGCATCCGGTTGCATAGGTTGCAACTGACTGGGATCAATTTGCTGCTCCGCCCACAGGGATTCTAGCTGTTGAAAAGTTAATACCGCATCTATGGAGCCACGGGCAGCCGGTCTACTAGCTTCTTGTATCTTGGCAATACAGGGTCCGATAAAGACGGTTTTTGCCTTGGGAAAGCGAGCACGGAGAGATAAACCATGGATCACCATTGGTGATGCCGACGGGGCCATCAAGGGCAGTAACTGGGGAAAGTGTATTTCGACCAAATTAACAATGGTGGGGCAACAAGAAGAGATCATGGTGGACTGCTGGCCAGTGAGCCTTTGGCAATAATGGGCGGCTACTGCCTCAGCAGCTAAAGCCGTTTCTTCCACGCGGGCGAAGCCCAGTTGTTTGAGAGCAGCCACCACCTGGCCCGGAGAATAAGCATCAAAAGCGACGGCATAGGAAGGAGCTAAGCTCACGCATACCTCTTCTCCTGCTGCTAATAGGGCCATAACTTCTTCTGCCTGAGAGATGACGGTCTTGGCTTTTTGGGGGCACGCTTCCACACACAGACCACAGCTGATGCACAGCTCCGGTACCACGTTAGCTTGGCCGGAACGAAGCTTAATGGCTTTCACCGGACAAGCACGTATACAACGGTGACAGTCACGACATTTGGCTTTTAGTGTAGTAACAGTTGGTATAGGGAGAGTCATTCTTTGTTCAGCACCTTTGCCTCAAAGATGGCAGTAATATTATCCGGGCTAACGTTCTTTATTAGCTCATCGTTGATTTTGACAACTACACCCTCAGTACAACAGGACTGACAAAAGGAAGCGGCAAGTTTTACCTCACCGGGTACCTTGGTGGTGGCCAAGAGTTGCTTTAACGTATCAATGATTTGGTAAGCCCCTTTCAAGTGGCACCCGCTACCGATACAGACATGGATTGATGTCATCCCTACACCTCCTATCACGAATGTTTGTGATGAAAATAACAAACTTGTTAGTTCCATTGTATCTAGATACCAAAGATATGTAAACGATTGTATAGATTTTGTCACCAAAAAGGGGCTGGCGCGAAAGTAGCAACTTCGCACCAGCCCCAGAGTAGTGATGGGCTTGGGTATGACCAGAACCTATTATAGCGGTAGCGCTAGCGCTACGTGAGATCCGCCTCTGATTCCCATAAGTTGGCGAGCATATTTTTAATTCTTGCCCGCCTATCGCTGGTCGCTTCTTTGTCTATCTGAACCTGTAGTTTGATCACATCACCGGCCTTGATCTCAGAAGGCAGTAGACAAATAGGGAGGGCAAATGTTCCTTGAGCGTACTCAATAATGGCCATATCCTCTTCCAAACGATCGACGATTAACATAGCGTAAGCCTCCTTTACAGCAGTTAGCGCGCTACTCGCTTTACCAAAACCCCCTCAGCACTATAAAGAGTTGCTGGATCGTACTGGTTATTCCAGATGTAACCGTCGGTCCAAACTATCCGTTTGGGGCCCGCGGTTGCTCTTGGCCCGGCAACTATCTGGATTTCCTCACCTGGTGATAGCCGGGTGGACTTAGGGAAAGTGAAGCGTTGCTCACCAACTTCGCTAACTAATATCCAGCCGGATAAGTCTACAACTTCTTCACCCTGGTTGGTGATGGTTACAATTTCCTCCTGCCGATCCACTGTTAGTTCCAGTTCACTATACACATCATACTGACTCGAGAATTTCTCCCCATCGCTTTGAAATACAATGGTTCCCAGACGGTCGGTGCGAAAGATCTTGGCTCCCACATCCGCAATTCTTTCGATGGCCTCCCGGTGGGGGTGTCCATAGGAGTTATCGGCGCCGACCGAGATGATAGCGTATTGCGGCTGGGTTTTAGCCAGAAAATCTGTGCTACTGGAAGTGCGACTACCATGGTGGGCTACCTTCAGCACATCGACCTGCAAATCAAAATCGCTGGCAACCATATCCTGCTCCGAGATCCGGTCTGCATCGCCGGTGAAAATTGCAGCTGTTTGGCCATAGGTTACCTTTAAGACTACACTCCAGTCATTAAGATCTTGGTAATCACTGCTAAGGGGTGCCACAATGAGAGCGGATGCTTCCGGCCCCACGTCTATGGCTACACCGGCTTTCGCTTCCCTTATTTTTAGGCCCTTGTCGCTGATGGCCCTAACTAGGTTTTCAAAGGTGCGGGTAGTGTGTTCCACCCGGGGAAGATAAACCTGGGTCACCGGGAAAGCCCGAATGACATCATCGAGGGCGCCAATATGATCTTCATGGGGATGGGTGCCAATGCAATAATCCAGCTGTTTTATACCTTGAGCTTGCAGGTAGTCGATAACAGTGGTTGCGTATGTATCACTGCCTCCATCGATCAGCATATTTTTCCCCGAAGGAAACTGGATCAGGACGGCATCGCCTTGGCCCACATCGATGAAATGGATAATCAATTGGTCGGTAGTTTGTTCTACCGGCAGGCTCGGCTCACAGCCGGAGCTAAGAACTAGTAAAAATAATAGGGCTAAGGCCCAATATTTCTTGGTTATGCTCGACTTCATAGGTTCCTCCTCTTGCTGTCGGTTAGTCTAATAGGGAGCCAAATAGGGTCTCTATAAAGGGTTCTTTCAGCGACCAGGCGTCCCGGAATCTGCGGTACTCTTCCTTGGCTTGCTGTTTAGGCTTTTCCTGGTTGTCGCGTACAGCGCGAATGAGTAAGTTCTTAGGCGTATGCTCGGTAGCGATAAACTCTAACACCTGCACAGTATAGCCGGCGATCTCTAACGCCGAAGCTCGTAGGCTATCGGTTATCAAGGAGGCCAGTCGCTCCCGGAGAATTCCATGTTTGAGCAGGGGCGCATCACCCGGTTTTCTATCTTAGAAAAGAGTTCGTGCTGGCAACAGGGAACCGAAAGGATAACTTGGCTTTGCCAAGCCACTGCCTTGGCCAGGGCCACATCGGTGGCCGTATCGCAGGCGTGGAGGCTTACCACCATATCCACCGCTTGGCTGGTCTCGTAGTCTTTGATATCTCCCACCCAAAATTGCAAGCGGGGAGACCATTTTAGGTCCTGGGCGATGGTATTACAGTGGCTAACCACATCTTCCTTTAAATCTAGACCGATTATTTTGACGTCCAGGCCCTTCTGTTCATAAAGGTAGTGGTAAAGGGCAAAGGTAAGGTAAGACTTGCCACAGCCGAAATCAACAATGCAAATTTCCCTGTCACTAGGCAAAAAGTCAACTACATCGTCAACCATCTCTAGGAAACGGTTGATCTGCTTGAATTTGTGCATACGGGATGGCAGAACCCGTCCTTGCTGGTTCATGACGCCAAGGCGAGTCAAGAAGGGGCAGGGATGGTTGTCGGGTATGATATAGTTCTTGCGACGATCATGGCTGAGGCTGACGCTCTT
>JAAYGE010000238.1 GCA_012727835.1 Bacillota bacterium | reverse complement strand
GAGCTGTAGTTCCCACGTTCAAGGCTTGGAAGGCTGCCAGTGCTAAGAATATGGGTTGGTTAGTTAAGCCGACGGCCGCAATCGCCTGCGGTCCAACGGAACCGACCATCATCATATCTATCATGCCAAACAGTGTGACCAATAATTGTTCTACCACCGCCGGCCACGCTAAGGCAATTACATGCCGCCTAGCCTCTTGCTGCGTTAACTCAACCGGCTGGGTTTTGCCTTCTACTTGAGCCAGTGCCCCAAGACCATCACCTTGCTTTCTACTTCGTCACGCGAATTATTCCATACTCTAAAATTAACCCTTAATTAGGAAGCAGTCAATAGCAGGGAATGGTAATGGTGGATATGGGACCACGGTAGCCTTTAGCGCCAAGGGCTATCGCAAATGCGACAGCCCCGCCCAAAGCTTTTATCAAGGGCGCCTACCCAGTTGGTGAGACCCGCTAGGGTTGCGGTGGTAAGTTAGGCACTATCTCCCACTCATTGCCTTTAATCAAAAGAGAACTGCGCCGGCTATGCCAATACCGATGGAAAAGATAAAGGGTCGCATGGAAGCAAGGCTGAAAAAGAGTATCTTCTACAAAAATATGATAATAGGCATACTCCCTACTCACGGGTACGGTAATGGGTACCACTGTTCCATGGTCCACATCGACTGTTCTATTCACGATGATACTCCAATTGGAGGGATCGTCAGCCCCTACAAAGGGAGCGCCGTAAACAACTATTTGCACTTGGGCTAGTCCTCCGCTTAAATTGGACAACAACAACCCGAAACGATAGTCTTGTCGCATGTGGGGACCCACGTACAGAGGACCACTAGTTCTTACTGGCATTTAACATCTCACCTCCCATATTTTAGGGCTTAATCTCTATCAGTTCCCACTCATTGCCCACCACCAGGGGTGTGGCACGCAATGGCTTTTGCTTACCAGAAAGCAAATAAAGGGCAGCATGAAAACAAAGGTTAGGTAGGGAATTTTCTACATTGAACTGATAACAGTCAAACTTTTTATCTACCCGGAACTCCAGGGTGTCGGTCTGACCGCTTTCCAAGGGAAAATCTTCATCTGCCAACTGAACCCAAGTCACCGCCGTATCAAACCCTGAAAAGGCCGCCCCATAAACCTTTACTCTTACCAGCACATCGTTGATGGACAGGTTGGAAACGACCAGCGAAAAGCTGACTCTGCCCCTGGGTGATGATCTAACAAAGAGGGGACCGCTGATCCTTAAGTGCGAAGCCATCGCTTCACCTCCTCTATCCCGCGGGAGATGGGGTTAATAGTTCTTTATAAAAGTACGGCTCGTTCTTATAGCAGATAAGATATATCTTTGCCTATATTATGCGAACGGGGGAAAAACGGTTCCAGAGAGGGCTGAGGGAGGAAGATGTGGTCTTGTGGTCAAGTATCGTCCGGTTGACCCAGGGGCACAGTAGTCAGGAGGAAAATATTTCGCTACGAGGCGGTGATCTCTGGTGACAACTGATCGAAAGCCCAATAGGTTAATCCACGAGAAATCTCCTTATCTTCTGCAACATGCCTATAACCCGGTGGACTGGTACCGTTGGGGAGAAGAGGCTTTCCGGGAAGCTAAACGGCGGGATGTACCCGTTCTACTGAGTGTGGGGTATAGCACCTGTCACTGGTGTCATGTAATGGAGCGGGAATCCTTTGAAAGCGAGGAAGTAGCAGCCACTCTCAATGAGACCTTTGTCTGCATCAAAGTGGATCGAGAAGAACGGCCCGACATCGACACGGTCTATATGAACGTTTGCCAAGCCCTTACGGGCAGTGGGGGTTGGCCACTGACCATCATCATGACTCCGGACAAACATCCTTTTTACGCCGGCACCTACTTTCCACCCCGCAGTCATTATGGCCGCCCGGGCCTGCTGGAGTTAACAGCCGCTATTGGCAAGGCGTGGCGGGAAGAGCGGCAAGCTTTGGTGCAGCGGGCCGAACTAATTGTGCAGGAAACGCGGGAGTTAACAACGCCGGCGACCAGAGCCACTACCCAGCTTAATGAAGATACTTTGCATAAGGCCTATAGCTACTTCACCCGGGCCTTTGACCCTACCCATGGCGGCTTTGGCCGGGCCCCTAAACTCCCCACTCCTCACAACCTTGGCTTCCTTTTGCGCTATTGGCGCCGCACTGGGGAGGAGCAAGCCTTGGCCATGGTGGAGGCTACTCTAGAAAAGATGAGTATGGGTGGAATCTGCGATCAGGTCGGCGGTGGGTTTCATCGTTATGCCACCGATCGACAGTGGTTAGTTCCCCATTTTGAAAAGATGCTCTATGACCAAGCGCTGCTGGCCATTGCCTATACCGAAGCCTGGCAAGCTACCCAACGGTCCGATTTTGCTCAGACTGCTACCGAAATCCTAGACTATGTGATCCGCGACATGCAACACCCGGCGGGAGGCTTTTATGCGGCGGAAGACGCGGACAGCGAAGGGGTGGAAGGCAAATTCTATGTCTGGACAGTGGCCGAGCTGGAAGAGGTCCTATCCCCTGCAGAAGCTGCCCTGGCTATCGCCGTCTATCACGTTAGCTCGGAGGGCAACTACTTGGAGGAAGCCACTAGGAAAAGAAACGGCACCAACATCTTGCATCGGCGTCAATCTCTAGCCCAACTGGCTTCCCAACAGGGGTTAACCGAGGCGGAATTGGCGGAGAGGTTGCAGCTAATTCGACAGAAATTGCTGGTCGCCCGTCAACGGCGCGTACACCCCTTTAAGGACACCAAAATCCTTACCGATTGGAATGGCCTGATGTTAGCCGCCTTAGCACTGGCCGGCCGGTCCTTTGCCAACGAAGGCTATGTGCAAGCGGCCACCAACTGTGCCCAATTTATTCGCTCCCATCTGCTCACCCCGTCGGGGAGACTCTATAAACGCTGGCGGGAGGGGGAAGCGGCATTCTCCGCCCAGCTGGATGACTATGCTTTCTTAGTATGGGGGCTGATTGAGCTATACCCCGCCACCCAGGAAGCCAACTATCTGGCTTGGGCCCTTAAACTACAAGAAATTTTGATTTAGGATTTCTGGGACGAAGAAGGCGGGGGCTTTTACCTTACGGCCACCGACGCGGAAGAGCTTATCCTGCGCCCGAAAGAAATCTACGATGGGGCCATACCAGCGGGCAATTCGGTGGCAGCCCTCAATTGCTTGCGCCTAGCCCGCTTGACGGGCGATGAAGAGCTGGAAGCCTATGCTTCCCGGCTGTGGCAGACCTTTGGTGAGCAAATCAGCCAGCAGCCCGCCGGCCATAGTTTCGCTCTCATGGCCCTCGATTTTGCCCTGGGCCCCACCCAGGAGGTGGTTATCGTGGGCGACCCGGCTAAGGGGGACACCCGGGCTATGCTAGAGGCCCTCCACCAGCGTTTTCTGCCCCATACGGTTACCCTACTTTATCCGGACAAGTCGGAAAGACAGGAAACGGTGGCCACCATGGCGCCTTTTGTGCGGGGCGTGAAAACCAAGAACGATCGGGCCACCGCCTATGTCTGTAGCAACTTCGCCTGCCAACGCCCCACCAATAACATTGAAGAAATGCTGGCCCTGATTGGGCAAAAGTAACGCCAAAGAAAGCGCGTCCTCCCTCCAGCGAGGACGCGCTCTAATTTGTAATCCATATAGAGCTGCTGGTTCCTTCTTCCCCACGGGCATAAAACAGCTGATACATTTAGACACTATTCTCGCCTCAATCAAAATAGACTCGAATTCAGTCGTTAAGGATGGCATAAGCACCCACCCAAAAACATATCTATTAACAATGCATAGAGCCCATAGGGAAAGGGGACAGCCCATGGAACGGCTGATCAGTTTGCTAGGTGGTTTCGTCTTTTGGTATCCCTTATTGATGTCCTTCTTATGGGTAGCGGGCTCAATCCTCTATGTTAGAAGGCGCGAGCACGAAATAGATCTAGACCTTGAAAACTTTCAGTGGCCCATGATCAGCATTCTAATACCTTGCTATAACGAAGAGGCTATTATTGAAGAAACTATTACCCACATAGAAAAAATAGCTTACACGAACAGAGAAATCATCGCAGTAAATGATGGCAGTACTGACCATACCGGGGAGATACTGCACCGACTGGCTTTAAAATACGATGATCTGAGAGTAATAGACTGCCAGGAGAACAGAGGCAAGGCCTCGGCCCTGAAGCTGGCCACTATTGCAGCCAAGGCCGAATACTTAATCTGCATTGATGCCGATGCTTTTCTAGATCCCTACGCAGCCCATTATTTGATCTATCATTTTTTCCACCAGGGTGAACGCCTAGGCGCGGTTACAGGCAACCCTAGAATACGTAACCGCGATACATTACTGGCCAAGCTGCAAATTGTTGAATATGCCTCGATTATTGGTGCTATCAAGCGGACGCAGCGCGTCTGGGGCAAAATTATGACCGTTTCTGGAGTGATTGCCGCCTTTAGAAAAAAGGCGCTAGTGGATGTAGGCTTATGGGATCATGATATTATAACGGACGATATCGCTATATCCTGGAAACTACAAGAAAAGGGCTGGGATATACGCTATGAACCAAGAGCCCTCTGCTGGATGCTGGTGCCTGAGACACTGAAGGGCATTTGGGCGCAGAGAATCCGCTGGGCCCAGGGCGGACAGGAAGTAGTGCTTCGTCATTGGAAAATAATCTTGGACTGGCGCCAAAGGCACATGTGGCCCATTTTCTACGAGCAATGGCTAACCATTCTCTGGACTCAGGCTTGGACTATTACAACCGTCTACCATTTAATTGTGGCAGAAACTCTGCATGAACTTTTTATCTGGTTGACGTTCTCATCCTTTGCCTTAGCGTTTCTTTGCAACATACAGCTGCTATCATCTTTGATCATAGAAAGCAAGTACGATAACGTAATAAAATACTTCCTCTGGGGAGCATGGTACCCTTTCATTTATTGGCTACTAAACGCGATGATTGTCATGTTTGCTTTCCCAAGGGCCATCAGGAGCCAGGCTAAAGGAGGGTACGCCACATGGGCAAGTCCGGACCGAGGCTTTCGAAAAGCCAGCTAAACCAAGAGTTTATTGTTAGGTCCCAGAAAATTTGGTGGCGTGAGATGCTTGTGGCCCTAAGTACAGCCCTAGTTTGGCTTTATAGCCTGAGTGTAATTTACTTTTTCTTGGATGCCTTATTATCGTTAAGGCACGGCTACCCGGCCTTGCTTCGATTGATTTATAAAATGACCGGCTTAGAAGTCAAAGCTTTCATGAAGCTCGTTGCTGTACTATTCTTATCGATATATGCACTGTTTTGGGGCTGGAGTTATTACCATCGCAAAAAGTATGACAAGTTGCCCCGAGGGACATACCCGGCTGCTACCACAAAAATGGATCTCCTAGACCTAAACATTTTGGATGAAGCCGATTATGCCGCATTGCAAGCCCCCAAAACGATTACATTAAAGCACAATCCGATACGTGTTGGGAGTTTTGAGAATGAAGAATCCTAATAGGCTTATTAAGATCATCGGGATAGCTTTACTATTGGTCCTGCTGACGATAATAGTCGCGGATAAGGTAAAAGCAAGGGACAGGTTAGCAATGCATTTCCCCGAACCTTTACAGTCAAAGGGTTGTCTAGCACTGAACTATCATCGAGAAAGGAAAGATAACTTGGCTACTAAGGTATTGGAGATTTTATCGGGCTCGGGTGAACTAAGCCGTTACTCGGATTATGTAAGTGAGTTCGAGGAACATATTAGGGTGTTAAAGGAACATGACGCAGTTTTTGTCACCCCTAAACAACTAAGGAAAATGCGCAAGAGAGGAAAATTCCCCAATAACTGTGTCTGGATTTCTTTCGATGATGTGGATCAATCGGTTTATGAGAATGCTTTTCCTATCTTAAAGGAGACAATGTGCCCTTTACACTCTTCCTCATCGCTGGACATGTAGGCATACCTACGACATGCATCGCTTAGAAAACGACGTTCCAGTTTTCTATAATTCCGCCCAGAAATGCGAATTCCTGAGAGATCTAATTAAAAGCAAGCGGACAATCGAAAGCAAACTTTCAGGGGTAAAAGTACGAGATTTTGCTTATCCTTTTGGAGAAGGCGATCCTGAGCTGGTGCCCCTGTTGAAAAAGGCCGGCTTTAGGACCGCTTGTATTCTAGCTCCCCGGGTGATCGATGCTGAAAACGATCCCTACTGGCTCAACAGAATATTGGTTAACCACGAGGTGTTTAAGGATATAGTTGAACCCTGGCTGAAAAAGAACTCAGCTAACCCGAGAAGAGAGAGGTGCAAGAAGGTCCTTTAGTGGACCGAACAGTCGGCGGAGCTAACCGATGTATAAAAGTGCAGAAGAGGGTGTCACCCATCAGGGTGCCACCCTCTTCTCTGTGTCAGTCTAAACCTTATTCCTCCAATTGTCTTCCGCAATGGGGGCAGAACCTATTACCCGGTTGGATATCGGCCCCACACTCGCACTTCTCAGCTGCGGTTGCCGGCATCTGTTGTTCAGCCAAAAAGGCCTCTAATTCTTCTGTCTTCTTCTGGATATCAAGCTCAATAGCACTGATTTCTTCGCACTTTTCGGCGATAAATTCGTCATCCATGGCTCCGTTCTTATAACCTAGATAGACATTGCTGCCCAGGTCATGCAGCAGCTCATTTCTACGATCTTCTAGGCGAGCTATCTGTCCTCTCATCTTGGCGGTTTCCAGCATAGAGGCCGACTTTTCACTAACCGTGGAAATTCCTTTGTTAATCGTCCGTTTCAATCTGCCTAAGAAATCTTCCATTACTTACTTCCTCCCTTCAGTCTATTTGATATAAATATTTACTTCGCTACAGGATTCTTTTTCCCCTGCGGCCAGGAAAAAGGGACAGGCTTTTAGAGTCAACCCGCCCCTCCATATCCGTTGCTATTCTTGGCTAGCTTCTTGATGCAGAAGGCGCTGCAGCGTCTTCAGATGGTCGTGCTCATCGCTAAAGATCTGCTCCACAAGGGCGCGAGCTTCCGGCCCCAAATCCCGTTCCGCATATTGCACCGCCTTAGCCAGACCCTGGTCTTCCCCATCGTACAATTGACGAATAATATCTTGTTCATTGGGATGGACTAGGGTGCGTATACTACTCATCATCTCTGCCATAGAACCGGCCATTCCGGCACTGGTTACAGGCTCACCGCCCCGCTGTTTAATGTAATCTGTTAGGATTTGGGCATGTCTTTCATGGTCCTTTTGAATACTGCTCAAATCTTCTCGCAGGCTACCGGCGGGCAGGTTGCTTGCTAGGGTGTCGTAAACTCCTATAGCCATGTATTCACCCTTCAAGATTTTGTTTAAAACCTCAATCTCCCGCTCCAAAGCAATCACCTCATGGATAGAATGCCTTGGGAAGGAAGGATACATGTATGGCGATAAGCTTTAAATACTAGTTTCTTTTGCCCACAGCTGGGCAATATTGATAATCATATCGGCGGCCTTTTCCATCCACTGCAGTGAAGCCCACTCTAAACGGGAATGGGCGTTACTGCCACCGTAAAACAGGTTAGGAGACGGCAGACCCATGAAAGTTAACTGGGAACCGTCGGTACCGCCCCGCACCTGTTCCATAATGGGCTCGATGCCCGTCTGGCGGATGGCTTCTTGGGCTATCTGCACAATCTTTGGATATTCCTTAAGGACTTCCCTCATATTGCGATAACCGCTAACCCGCTTCATCTCAAATTTACTACCGGGATAACGACGCATCAGATCTTCTCCTAAACCCCGCAAGATTTCGCCCTTGGCAGCCAAACCTTCTCTCGTAAAGTCGCGGGCATATATCTTAATTTCCACCCGTTCCACGTCGCCCTGGATGGTATCAGGATGTATAAACCCGAGCATACCATCGGTTGTTTCCGGTCGCATGGTAGCCGGGACAGCACCGACAAACTCGCCGGCCAAATGGACAGCATTAATCATGGCATTGCGGGCCGTTCCCGTATGGGCACTGACGCCATGGATGGTGACTATGTAATTATCCGCATTAAAGGTCTCGTCTTGCATAGTCCCATAACTGCCACCATCGATGGTGTACCCCAGATCGGCACCAAAGGACTCTACGTCGAAGTGGGCGATGCCGGTAGCAATCTCTTCGTCGGGAGTGAAAGCGACTTTGATGGGTCCATGTTCGATTTCCGGATGCTGTAATAGATGACAGATGGCTTCCATAATTGCGGCCACACCCGCCTTATCGTCGGCTCCTAAGAGGGTGGTGCCATCGGAAGTAATAATGGTGTGTCCCTTAGCTTTCAATAGGAGCGGGAAAGCCTCGGGGCTTAGCACATCGCCACTGGGCAGCTGGATATCGCCGCCATCATAGTTTTCATGCACGATTGGGCGTACGCCGTGGCCCGGTACCCCTGGAACCGTGTCCATGTGGGCTAAAAAGCCGACCACTGGGCAGCCGGTCACGTTTCCTGGTAAAGTAGCCGTAACAAAGCCATGCTCATCCACCTTGGCATCTTCCAAACCTAGGGTTTTCAACTCGTTGCACAGCTGTTCGGCGATAACCCACTGTTCTTTAGTACTGGGGGTGGTAGCCTGCCCCGGCAGCGATGGCGAATCAATCTGCACATAACGCAGGAATTTGGCTAACAAACCCTCGGTCAACAGTTGCTCCCTTGTCATTAATAATCCTCCTTTTGCTGCAACAGCATTGCTATGATTTCACAACTACTATATTAATTATGTTTCGTCACTTAGAGCTTTGCTCCTGCCATGAAAAAATACCTAGACAATTTTGCCAATACCGTCTTGCTTCAGCATTTCCAGTCGATCTTTGCTGGGTTGGCTCCTTGGCCACAGACACCACACGGAGGGCATCCAGCATGCGCCCGCACTCCTCAGCGGCGCACCCCTCCAGCTGGTCCCAAGGAACTTCGGTTCCCAGACAATCATAGGCAACAGCTAACGCGCCATATAGGGCGAGCCCGAGGCAGTGCCGGGCGGAGTGAATAGTGGATGCACATTGGCCTATGGCTCTGGCAGCAGAGATGGCTCTGTTTTTTCCTCTTGAACTCGCGTCCACATTTTGGGCACGGCCACATTATTCTTCCGGCTCCTTCCCAGCTTCTTGCAAAAGGTGCATAAAGGCTTGCTGGAAACGCTCATCATCAGCGGTGGTACGAGCAGCCGGTCCCTTGGTGCGTCCGCCGCCGCGGCGGTGCCGGGCCAACAGGTTGCGTTGCTCCAGCATAAAGGGCATGCGTTCGCTGGTATAAATGAGACCGTTAGGAGCGATGGCCTGGCCGTCTTTACCCAAAACGATGGCAGCCAAGCCCCAGTCTTGGGTGACCACAATGTAGCCCGCGTGTATACGGGTGGCAATCACCAGGGCGACGGCGTGCGGGTCCGCATAAACGGTAATATGCTGGTGGCCGCTCAACAGATGATTACTG
>JAAYGE010000237.1 GCA_012727835.1 Bacillota bacterium | reverse complement strand
TCCGGTCCCCCGGTTTACTGGATAAAGCGGCAGGCATTTCCAGTTGGCCATAGTGGTTAGCACCCCAAAAAGCTACCTGTCCGTTATCGAACAACAGGGCCATATTGTTTTTGCCACCCAACATTTGTTTAACCTTGCCCTGTTTTTCCGGCAGTCTTAGAATCTCATACTCGGTATCTCCCCACACGTGCAATTCGCCCTGATCATCAAGCGCCAGAACCGCTCGATAGGAGGAAATGAGATCCACTATTTTTACCGAGCCATCCTGCAACTCCGGGGGTACACGGCGGAAAGCATTTTCGATACCAGTGGTGTGTATGGTACCGTCATCTAGTAACAGAGCCATATTATTCGAGCTAGCAGCCACCTTAACAATCCGCCCCTGCACCTCGGCAGGGATAAGGTCCACCCGGTTGGCCATGACGCTACCCCATACGTAGAGTTCGCCATCGGCAAAGAGGACGGCCGCATAGAGCTCGCTAGCGATGATATCTTTAACCTGCTTGCTATTCAGTTTAGACTGCAGATTTATAGGCACCTCTGCTTGCTGGAAATTGTTTAAGCCCCAGCCATGAATTTTCCCTTTATCATCAAGGGCCAGAATATGCCGGTCACCGGCTACAACTTGCACAATATTGGCCGCTTTCACTTCCGCGGGAATGTCAAAAACACTGGTGGAGTACCCCTCCAGTAAATAGGTGGGCTGAGTACCCCAGACATATACCTTACCCGCTTCGGAAAGGCCCACAGAAAAAGAAACGCCTGAAGAAATCTGCTTTACGCCCTCTTGGACTAAGGCCTTCGGATACTTCAAGTAATTTATTCCCGGCCTTATATTCCGCAGGGTGGTCTCCGTATGGCTTAGGTCAATCGGCCTGAGGTAGGAGCCTACAAAGGAAAAGGCCAAAATGCAAATAAAACCGACCAGACCTATAATACCTAGCTTATGTCGCAGAAAATTTCGGAGGACCATCTTGGCGGGAGTCATCAAAGCTTCCTCTTCCAAGACCGACAGCTGAGGCTTTTCTCTCACAAATAGCCGTCTGAACATGGAAACGAAAGAAGCCCATACCCCCCTCGATTGCTTCAAATCTGGCTCACGCTCCATTTTTGGTTTCATCTTCGCTCACCCCCCTTTACTCCAACTTGATCCGCGGATCAACCAAGCCGTAGGTGATATCGGCTACGAAGTTGGCTATGATACTGAGCATAGCGAAGAAGAGATTCATACTGATTACCAACATGAAATCCCGGTTGTTCAAAGCCTTAACAAGCACATGACCGATACCATTCCAAGCAAAAACCGTTTCCGTAATGGCCGCCCCATAGAACTGGGAAAAGATAGCTCCAATAATGATTGTCGAGATGGGGATAAGAGCATTGCGGAAAGCATGGGAATAAATAACCACCTTCTCTGCCAGACCTTTGGAGCGGGCGGTACGAATATAATCCTGATTCAGCGCATCAATCATGGCATTGCGTACATAACGGATAGTTCCTGCCAAGCTGATAATGGTTAACGTCAGCACAGGCAAAGCCATATACTTCAGCCAGGAAAGATAATAGGCCAGATCCTTACCATATACCGTCAGCGGCATGCCTCCTGGAGGCAGCAAGCGCAGTCTTATGGCTATGGTGAAGATCAGAGTTAAAGCTACAAAGAAAGAAGGCATGGAATAGGTAATGAGGGAAAACACCTGCCAGGCGTTATCGTAGAATTTTCCGCGTTTGACAGCCATTTTGATCCCTACGGGTAGGGTAATGGCCAACTCCAGTATGATCACGAAGATGTTTAGAATAATGGTGTTTTTCAAGGGCTCCTTAATGGCGTCTTTTACCGGTCTGTTATGCAGCGTGGACCAACCCAACTCGCCTTGCAGAGTATTCCCTATCCAGCGCAGGTATTGCTCCGGATAGGATTTATCCAAGCCGAGTTTTATCTTCATTGCTTCATAAGCAGCCTGATAATGCTCCGCCTTCAGCCCCGGGTTAAGCATCATGCGCACCGGATCGCCGGGCATCATCTTGAGCAAAGCAAAGAGCATGAAGGTGATCAAGATAATTACCGGGATCAAAGAGAGTATTCTACGGATGATGTATCTTAACAAAGCGGCACCTCCTTTTCCATTTCTCTCCCTCTACTACAGTGACTCGTTGGTCACCCGCTCGCAACCAGCTGAGCATACAAGGTGATAGGGGACAGCGCGATGCCATCCCCTATCTTTTCTACCCTAGGCTCGCTAGTTGAGCTTATTGCCTATTCTTTATAGATGTCGCAGATGATATCGGACCAGTCAGCAAAAGGCGTGGTGTTCATGCCTTTGACGTGCTTGCTGAAGATATCATAGTATTGGTTGGAGTAGAGCGGAATCGTTGGCAGATAGTCGGCGTAAGCCTTCTGGAATTCCAACCAGAGTTTGGAGTACTCTTCTCTCTGGGTAGGCTCCAGACTTCTCATTGCCTTAGTCAGCCTATCAATCTCTGGGTCATTGACCTGGTTAGCGTTCATCCAGGTACCTAGCCAATCAGAGTGGAAGCTATAGTACGGGTCATAGGCAACACTGAAGTTGGAGGCCAAGTTGAAGGTATGATACTTACGCTCTCCCTCGGGGAGCTCATAGGCATAGTAGTAATGGCTTAACAAGGCATCGAAGTCACCGCGAGTCAAGGTAAACTCAATACCGGCCAGCGGTGCATTGGCTTTCAGCTGCAATTCCACATTGTCGGTCACCGTGTTGTCTTCGGTACCGAAGTGGTTTATAACCAGCTTTTCGCCCTTGGAGTT
>JAAYGE010000236.1 GCA_012727835.1 Bacillota bacterium | reverse complement strand
GCCACAATCTTCTCCCCTTGTACGGCCACATCGCCATAGAACCAGGGGTTACCCGTACCGTCCACCACTTTACCGTTTTTAATTAATAGGTCAAACACCACACACCGCCCCTTTCATCTGTTTGTTTAGCAAAAACAAGCCAGCCATATTATGACTGGCTTGTTAATTAGAGGCCTTCTTCATCATCTCTATAGATACTAATAGAATTGCGCACCTGTTTAGCCCGATAAAGGGCAAAGTCGCTGCGAGCAATTAGATCATAAGGCTGGCGTGAACTATCGGGTATTATGGTGGCAACTCCTATAGAAACGGTCATGCAGGAGGAAGGAGCGCCCTCGGGTAACCGGATATTGCATTTAGCCACATTCTCTCTAATGCGCCGAGCCACATGCAGAGCTCCCTCCGCATCCGTATCTTTAAGCAAACCCGCAAATTCGTCTCCCCCGTAGCGGGCCCCCAAGTCGGCGCTGCGTTTTACGCTGGCTTCCAAAGCTTTGGCAATCCGCTTGATTACGTCATCGCCCGCCAGATGGCCGTAATAATCGTTATATACCTTCAGGTAATCCACATCGATCATCAGGAGAGATACGAAGATTTGTTGTTTGCTGGCCCCATTCCATACTTGTTTCAAAGTTTGATCGAAATAGCGGCGATTAGCCACGTTGGTCAAGCCATCGCGATGGGACAGGCTGGCCAGCTCCCGATTTAACTCTTCCAGCTGCCGTTGGGCCAGCTCCTTTTGTCTTATTTCTTTCTGCAATGCTTCCGAGCGGCGGGCATTTTGCACAGCAATTGATAGATAGGCCGAAAGCATTTCTAAGGTGTCCAGCGTTTTTTCACTATAAACATGCTCCTGACGGCTTTGCACCGTTATTACACCGATACATCGGTCTTCTATAATCAGGGGCTGGAACATATGGGCTTGCATGGGAGGGCCTCCATAGGAGCTTACCTGAGCCACATAGGCGGAAATATCCTCTGCGAGAGAGTTAACCAATATTCCCCGCTTTTGTTTAAAACAAGCCACTGCAAAGCTATCCTTACTCTCCAGATCGATGGCTAGGCCGTGGATCCTCCTATTCTCTTCAATTAAAAAGCTGTACTCGATACGATTTGTGTTCTCGTTATAGAGGGCGATGCCGAAAGAATCGACGGGCATCAGATCCTGCAAATGGTTAAATACAAGCGTAAAAATCCGCTCTAAGTTTAAAGTGGCAGTAATGCTCTTGCCGATATCACTGATGGCTTGCAGAGTCCGCAGCGATTCCTCCAGCTCTTTAGCCTTACGATCCAGTTCTTCGCTCAATTGTCGATAGGCTTCCTTTTCTCTCAATGACTCATCGGCCATAATCTGCATACCGATGGCCCGCAAACGCTGCTCCCGCTCGGCTTGATCGATGGCATCCATGGTTTTCATGTATTGCTTACAATAGAACAGTGCCCTATGGATATCGCCCACATGTTCATATACTCGGGCCATTTCTCTATAGATAGCAAGGCGCAAGGCCAGCGAGTCGGCTTCTTCCGCTTGGCTTAATGCTTCATTCAGATAGGACAAGGACTTTTCAACGTTGCCTGCGGCAAAATACAACTCATGAAAGGACAACAAGACCTCGGTAGCATGGATAATTTCTTTTGTACTACGGTATATGGCTAAACTGGCTTCTAAATACTCCAGTGCCTGTTCTTGTTGTCCTCGTTTCCTGGCAATGATTCCTAGATACTGTAAACAACCCGACTCAATCATTTGATCGTTTTGCTCACGGGCCACCTGCAATGCCTCGTGGGCATAACGCTCCGCATTGTCCAAATCGTCTAGTTCTAAGTAAATTGCACTCAGATTGGCTATTGGCACCGATTTGCGCTGATAGTCGATCAAGTCTTTCTGTACTTCTATACTCTTATTGTAATAATCGATAGCCGTAGTAAAGTCCTTATGTTCCCGGTAAATCTCCCCGATGTTATTAAGGAGTTTGGCCTCCAGCGTTTTGTTGCCAATGCTACGGGCCAACGAGAGGGCCTGTTGGTAAACGGCAAAGGCTTTATCGAAGACTTTGGAATATATGTAATTGATACCTCGACTATTCAAGATCTCGGCCTGTAGTTCCGGATCTATAGGCTCTACAGCCTGCGCCTGGGTTAGGAAGTGCTCGGCTTCGGTCAGATTTCCTAGACGCACGTGGGCCTTTCCAATCTGCGCCAGACTACGGGCAATTCCAGTGGTATAACCTAACTCCAGCGCCAATTGACAGGCCTCACTAGCCTTCTGTAGCATCTCCGCCGGTGCTACGCGCTCCAAACCGGCCGCCTGCTGGTTTAAATTGTCTACTGTAGCAGTATCCTTCGCTTGTGACGTGAAAGGCAAAACACACCCCTCCCCCAAACCCCAAGAAGCATAAAAACAAATAACAAGAGCTTAATACTTGTCCGCACTCCCATTATAACGTACTCCCAGTCAATTTGCCCTTGTTTGCAACGATTAAGTTTGCAAACAAGGGCAAATTATCCACGCGAACCTGGTTAGCTTGTTTAACTTTGATTAATCTTCTAGCCTATTATTGTTGCTATAACCCAATAGTGATTGCCAAACGGTAGCCAACTGAAGTAAACTATATGAAGATGCAATAGGCTGCGCCAGCAGATAAGGAGGAGAGACATGATGCGAGAAATACTCAGGTTAGGGGCAATTTTAGGCCTGGTTTGTGCAATTGCCGGCGCATCATTGGCTGTATTCCACGGTATAACCAAGGATATCATTATAGCCCAACAAGAAGCCGAGTTACAGAACAAGTTGCAGCTATTGGTACCTGCAGCTCAGCATTTTGAAAAGTTCGAGACGGAAGACGGCGGCGTATACTACGTAGGCTGGGACAACGACAATATGGTCGGTGCCATCGTGGAAGGCAAGGCCACAGGCTACGGCGGCCCCATGCGTCTCTTAGTTGCTATCGATGGGGACGGAAATGTTAGCGGTGTAGAATCTATTGAACATGGCGAAACCATTGGCATCGGTACACGGGCTTTAGAACCCGAATTCCTACAACAATTTAATGGCATTGCCTACGACGAGCAATTGGCGGCGGGCAAGAACGTGGACATCATCACCGGCGCTACCGTTTCTTCCCGAGCTGTAATGACTGGAGTAGAAAATGCTCTCGAACTTTATAAGTTACATGTCTTAAAGGTTGCCCCCGACGATGACTGGGATTTAAGCAAGGTTGCCGACGGAGTCTATGAGGGCGCAGCTCAAGGATTTAGTGACGAAATTCGAGTCAAGGTTACAGTGGAAAGCGGACGCATTACCGCCGTCGAAGTCGTATCCATTAACGATACGCCAGAGGTTTATCCTAAGGCGGTAGAAGAAGTCCCAGAGCGCATTATAGAAAAACAACACTGGAATGTGGATGCCACCAGTGGGGCAACCGTATCCAGTAAGGGCATTATGGAAGCGGTGAAAAATGCCCTGCCCGATATGAGCCTACAAATTGACCAAATCGCCGATGGCACCTATGAGGGAATTGGGCAAGGTTTTGGCGGTGAGATTAAAGTAGAAGTGGAAGTTAAGGACGGTAAGGTAACCAAGATTAACGTGCTTGCCCACAATGAGACACCGTCGATCAGTGACGACGCCATTGAGAAAATTCCTCAGACAATCATCGAGCTACAAAGTGTCAAAGTAGATGCGGTCAGCGGCGCCACCGGAACCAGTAAGGGTCTTATTGAAGCAGTTACCAGCGCTCTGGAGAATGCGCCAAAACGTTAACAAACAGGGGCTATTCGCAAAAGCAGTTTTGCGAATAGCCCCTTTCTGCTTCACTACTAAGTATCTTCTAGGCAGTGGCCGGTTTAGCCTTGTCTTCCTCTTTAACCACCCGCCAGGTACGCCAGCGCCCGCGCAGATAGGCAATTATCAGG
>JAAYGE010000235.1 GCA_012727835.1 Bacillota bacterium | reverse complement strand
GGACAGGATGCGGTTCTGGTCAAAGATGGGGAGAAAACTCGCACCTTACCTCAGTTATTGGAAGAAATACCACCGGCGGATACGGAAGAGAAACTATTCGGTCGACAGGTTCTTACTACCGACGGCGAGGCTATAGGAGCGCTGCAAGATGTCTTTTTTGATCCTCACAGCGGCACTATCACCCACTACCTGCTGGCCGATGGTTTGCTACAAAGCCTATTGGAAGGGTCGGCGGTGCTACCCGCACCCAGTCAACCGGTCATTGGGGAGGAACATGTGATCATCGCAGTGGCGGCGGAAGAGTCGGTGGAGCAACTGCTGATGGAATATAACCAGGTAACCGGTAGTAGTGAGGTGTGAAAGTTTGAATCTATGGCTTTGTCCCAATTGTGGTAGTAGGGCTGTCGGCAAAGTTGGACATGAGCAATTTTATTGTGCCGATTGTTGTATCGAGTTTGCTAAGCGCAAGCAGGGTATTGTGCAATTTCAAGTGGCCGACGACGGTACCTTAGTATCGCTAACAGAGCAGCCGAATAATTGATAAGAAGGAGGATTAGGCATGCGGCGAGGCTTAATTGCGGGTATGATCATTGGTGGGGTATTAGGAGCCTATTATGGAATGTCCTTGAGTAGCAGGCAGGAGCGCCGGTTGCAACGCTTAGCCGACGATTTTCTTGATCGTGGCAATGAGATGATGGCTAGAGTTAAAGACCGGGCATCCCGCATGATGCCGATACACTAACTCCCATTTTCAAGGGGCTGTGCAAACTAAAGTTTGTACAGCCCCTTGCCATGTCTAGGGGACCCTTACAAAAATTTGGCCTATTGTTGTGGATAAAGGTTTTTGCTCACCCAAGTTTAGGTTATAATGGGGCTATAGCGTCTACGAAGGGAGGTAGAGAGATGAGGGGTTCTAGCTTTATACTTAATCCACGCACTATCTTGCTCTGGGCCGGTGGTGCCTTTGGGCTTCTGGTGCTTTATAACCTACGTGCTCAAATTATGCCTGCCTTATCCCCCTTTTTATTTGCAGTTCTCTTAGCCTATCTACTTTCTCCCTTTGTTGAGGCATTAGAAAAGCGTCGGGTGCCGCGAACTTTAGCCATTTTGATTATCTACAGCCTTTTTATCGCCGCTTTAGTTATGGCCGGAGTATATGCGGTTCCCGCCATTGTTAATGAGGTTAATGGGCTAATTAAACAACTGCCCACCCTAACACAACAGGTGCAGGATTTCTTGGTTAGGGTGGAGGAACAATTCAATCATTTTAACTTGCCACCCACCGTTACTGAAGCGTTAAACAACAATATTATGAAACTGCAGGTATATTTAGATCGCTTACTTAATGCCATTCCCCAGTTTATCTTGAATCTATTAGGCCGCATCGTGGCTATCATACTCATTCCTATTTTGTCATTTTACATGTTGAAGGATATCGAACTGATTAAGCAAAGTTTGCTTAATTTGGTACCTGGAGGCCATCGGGGACGTATAGTGGCCCTCTTGAGTCGTATCGATGATAAGCTGGGGGCATGGATTAGGGGCCAACTTACTGTAGGTTTCATTGTCGGTTTCCTTACTTTTGTTGGCTTAGAAGTCGTGGGGATGGACTTTGCCCTTGTACTAGGTACTTTAGTAGGAATTACCAATATCATCCCCTATTTCGGTCCCATCATAGGTGCTGCGCCTGCCCTGCTCTTGGGGCTCATGCGTTCACCCCTCATGTTTGTTAAGGTACTAATAGTACAGGTAGTAGCTCAGCAGCTGGAGAGCAATCTGATTACCCCGCAGATCTTAGGGCGTCAGTTGGGCTTACATCCGCTTCTGATCATCTTTGCCCTATTGCTGGGCGCCCAATTTGGCGGCGTGGTCGGTTTACTTTTTGCAGTACCTATCACGGCCGTGATCCGTGAAATAGTTATTTTCTGGAGGGAGCAGGTATGATGCGTAACCTCCAGCCGCTGGCTAATGAACATTGGTTTATGCCCTCCCGATGGCTACGGTGGCTGTTGCTGGGGGGCGGTGTTCTTATTATCTATGCCCAACGGGCTAAAATAGCTCCCGCCCTAGTGCCCTTCTTTTATGCTTTATTACTAGCCTATTTTTTGGCCCCCCTGGTGGGGTTCTTAGAAAAACGCGGCTTGTCGCGGACTGCAGCCATCGCGGTAGTCTATGTGGCGCTATTGATTGGCGTAGTATTGCTGGGTATTTTTGTTATTCCCTCCATCGTGGCCCAAGATAACAGCCTTATTAAACAATTGCCGTCGATTGCAGTTGGGACACAGGAATTGCTGCTGGAGTTGGCAGCCCGCTATGAGCGTATCGATTTACATCCGGTAATTATGGAGTCCATTGAAAATAGTTTGCTGCGCCTGCAGGGCGGTTTGACTACTTTGTTTAACCTTATAGGTCAATTTTTCTTTAACTTCTTCAGTAGTGTGGCGGTCATTATTTTAGTTCCCATATTGACCTTCTATATGTTAAAAGACTTAGAGCTGATACGGCAGAGCTTGTATGCGCTGGTGCCCCGTCGGTGCCATACGGGAGTGTTGGACATCATAGGGCGGATAAACATTAAGTTAGGAGCCTGGGTGCGAGGGCAGGTTTTGGTCGGCTTGCTGACCGGCGGCCTCATGTTTGTGGGCATGCGTATGGTAGGGATGGATTACGCCTTGGCTCTGGGGCTGCTAGTAGCCGTTTTTAATTTTATTCCTTATATTGGCGCCATATTGGGAGCTACGCCGGCCGTTTTGCTGGGCTTCCTCCGTTCGCCTAGCCTAGGGCTAAAGGTGCTTATCATACAGGTTGTTGTTCAACAGATCGAAAGCTTTATACTTGTGCCTCAGGTATTAGGAAAAGAGTTACATGTGCATCCCTTATTACTCATATTTGCTTTGTTATTGGGTTCCGAATTGGGCGGAGTGCCGGGGATGATACTCGCCGGTCCGCTGGCTGCCATTCTGGTTGATATAACAAACAACTGGTGGCTTCAGTCGGAGCAGAGTTAGGCGTGGTTGACACTGTCCTAACCTTTAGGTATGATTGGGTAAATTAGCCTTAAAGCGATGAAAGGTCGAGACATTACACCTCCTAGTCAGAGAGAGGCCTGCTTAGTGCGCTGTGAGGGCCTTCTAGTGGGTGAATGTTAGCCAACCTGGAGTGGGTAGTTGAAACTACCACGGCAGCAGCCGTTATCTGCACCAAGAGCGATTTCGCTTATCGCGCCTCAGCGGGATAGGCGAAATAAGCAGGGTGGTACCGCGAGTTACTCTCGTCCCTGAATTGGGACGGGAGTTTTGTTTTCAATTGAACTGGAGAGAGGTGTTTGCTATGAATATATCGGCTGGTGAATTGACCGTCGGTATTGTGGTGGCCATGCGCCATGAATTTGATGCTATTCGCCAGGTCATACTGCCGGTGGCGCCGGTGGAAAATTACCAGTATTCACAGGTAGCCGAAGGGACCGTAGGTGGAGCCCGTTTTGTAATCATCCAATCGGGGGTGGGTACCACCAATGGGGCTATCGGTGCCTGCGACTTGCTACATCACTACCAGCCCAACTTTGTACTTAATCTGGGTACGGCGGCTTTGATATCCGATCCGGAGGACAGTTTACAGATAGCCGACGTTTTAATTGGAGAACAACATTGCCAGTGGGATTTGGACCTGGGAGGACCGATAACCACCGACTGGGGTAAGAAACGCAGTTATGTGGATGTGTTACAGACCAACTGTTTGTTCCCCGACCCGCACCTTTTTGCCACCGGCAAGGAATTGGACCGGCCTAAAGGGATTGCCCACTTCTTTACCGGTAACTCCTTCTTTGTGAGCGATGCTCAACACCAGGTGTTGCCGGCTACTGACTCACCCATAGCGGTGGATATGGAAAGTTTTGCCGTTGCCCAGGTGTGTGCTCGTAAAGGCGTGCCATTTCTATGTATTCGTGGTATCACTGATACGGGCCGCGCCAGTGCCAACCAGGACTTTTATGCCAATGTACAAGCCGCTAGCCGAGCCTCGGCTGAGTTTGCTCTACGATTAATTGAAGTTTTGCTAACAAAGGAGGATTAATCTATGAAGAAATACAGCACTAATGAATTGCGGCGTATGTTCTTAGACTTTTTTGCCAGCAAGGGGCATGATATTTTGCCTAGCGCCCCTCTCGTACCCCAAGATGACCCCACCCTGCTGTGGATTAATGCGGGCATGGCGCCCCTGAAACCCTATTTCGCCGGTCAGCAGGTTCCGAAAAACCCACGGATGGCCAATTCCCAAAAGTGTATTCGCACCAACGATATTGAAAACGTGGGTAAAACAGCGCGACATCATACCTTTTTCGAAATGCTGGGCAGCTTTTCGATCGGTGATTACTTTAAAGAAGAAACATTGGTGTGGGGCTGGACGTTTCTACGGGATGTGATCGATCTACCCGAGGAACGGATGTGGGCTTCTATCCATCCAGAGGATGAAGAATCTCGCCATATCTGGCTTAACGTTATCGGTCTACCACCGGAACGCTTAGTAGAAGATCCGGACAATTTCTGGGATATTGGACCGGGACCCTGCGGACCCAATTCGGAAATTTACTTTGATCAGGGACCCGAATTTGGCTGCGACTCGCCCACCTGTGGCGTTGGTTGTGAATGTGATCGCTATTTGGAAGTATGGAATCACGTCTTTTCCCAGTTCAACCATGGCCAAGATGGAAGCTATACCCCCTTACCCAAGAAGAATATTGATACGGGTATGGGCTTAGAGCGCTTGGCCGCTGTTGTGCAAGGCGTCCGGTCCAACTTCGAGATTGACATCTTCCAACCGATTATGAAAATGCTTACCGAGTTGTCAGGCCATTCCTATCAACCGGGACAAGAACATGCGATGGCCTTTAATGTTATTGCCGACCATATAAGGGCTGCCACCTTCGCCATTGGTGACGGTGCCTTGCCGGCCAACGAAGGGCGGGGCTACGTAATTCGCCGGCTAATCCGTCGGGCCGTTCGTTTCGGCAGGACTTTAGGCCTCAATTCACCCTTCCTCTACAAGTTGGTGGCAGCGGTGGTGGAGGCCATGCAAGATGGGTATCCCGAACTGGTGGAAAAGCAGGAGTTTGTGGAACGGGTGATTCGCATTGAGGAGGAACGGTTCCACGAGACCCTAGATGAAGGTGTTAGCCTGCTTAATAGTCTTATCGCCGACCTACGGGCGGCGGGCAAAGACGTGCTAGACGGACAAGACGCCTTCCGCTTGTACGACACCTTCGGTTTCCCCTTAGATTTGACGGAAGATATTGCTGGAGAGCAGGGTATTCGGGTGGACCGGGAAGGATTTGAGCAAGCTATGGCTGAGCAACGGGAACGGGCCCGGGCAGCTCGCGTAGGTATAGAGAGCGACTTCGGTAAGCAAGGTCTCTTTAACGAAGTCGAAGGCGGCAATGTCTTCATTGGCTATACGGCTAGCCGTTGCCCAGCCCAAGTACTGGCTATTGCGGTCGGTGAAAATCTGGTTACGACTGCTTCCGCTGGCCAGGAAGTCGGCATTTTGCTAGACCAAACGGTCTTTTATGCTGAAGGGGGCGGCCAGGTGGCCGACATCGGTACAATGACCGGCGATGGGGTGAGGTTACAGGTTAACCAGGTCACAAGAGTGGCCGGCGACAAGATTTTGCACCACTGTGTTGTTGAAGAGGGCAGTGTGCAGGTGGGGCAGAAACTGGTTCTACAGATAGATATCGGGCGACGGCTGGCTATCCAGCGGGCTCATTCGGCTACCCATCTGGTGCATAAAGCCTTGATGAATGTTCTCGGTGAGCATGTGCATCAAGCCGGCTCTTTGGTAGAAGCCGATTACTTGCGTTTCGACTTCTCCCATTTCAGCCCTGTGACCGCCGACGAGCTACGCCAGATTGAACAGCAAGTAAATGAGCACATCCTTTCCGGCCGGGAGGTGGTGGCAGAAGAGATGTCTTTGGCTGCTGCCCGGGATAAGGGGGCCATAGCCCTATTTGGGGAAAAATATGGCGATTAGGTGCGCGTGGTCACCATGGGCGACTATAGCATTGAGCTTTGTGGGGGCACCCACGTTTCCAACTTAGGCATGATCGGCCAATTCCGCTTGCTCTCCGAAAGCGGAATTGGGGCAGGACTTCGACGCCTAGAGGCTATTACCGGAGAGGCTGCCTATCGGCATGCCCTGCAGCAGGAGGACCGCTTAGCAGAGGTGGCGGCTCTTCTCAAGGTAAAGCCGGACGATGTGGTTCGGCGGGTTCAGCAGACCCTCGACCAGCTAAAGGCGGCAGAACGGGAAGTGGAGACTCTGCTCAGTCGTCAGGCGGCCCAACAGGTGGACACTTTCCTGGCTGAGGCTACCAAGGTCAATGGCATAACGGTAGTAGCACGCCAAGTGGTGGCTAAGGATATGGATAGCTTGCGGCAGGTAGCAGATACTGTTAAAGATAAGCTGCAAAGTGGCATAATTGTATTGGGCGCAGTAGTGGAGGACAAGGTAAATCTGGTAGCTATGGTGACCGATGATTTAGTAAAACAGAAGCTCCATGCGGGCAAACTGATCAAGGAAGTGGCTCGGATCGTGGGTGGTGGTGGCGGTGGGCGACCGCAAATGGCCCAAGCCGGCGGCAAAGATCCTAGCAAGCTGACCGAAGCTTTAGAGCGGGTGCCCAGCCTAGTGGAACAACAGCTGGTCTAGGTGGACTTTGTAATCTATTTGCAATAATATTTGGAAAGGAAATCCGGCCGTGTTCGTTGAACATATTGGTAAAGGGGCATCTAAAGTCCTGAAAAGAGAGGGGGAGTGACATGGCGGAGAATCATGAGGCCACTAGGGTTATCCCCAAGGTGGATACCGGTCGTAAGGAAGAGGTCCATAAAATCCTGATGGCGGTAGCAGCCGCTCTTAGGGAAAAGGGCTATAATCCTAGCTTTAATATTACCGGCTACTTGCTCTCGGGCGACCCCGCTTATATCACCAGCCATAATAATGCCCGCAATCTGATTCGACGTATTGAGCGGGATGAAATTATTGAGGAGCTCTTGCGACACTACCTACGATGAGTTTAGAATATCGATATTTGGGACAGACCGGTCTATTAGTATCCAGGCTCTGCTTCGGGTCCCTGACCATGGGACCAATGCAAGCCAATCTTAGTGTGCAAACAGGCGGCCGCTTGCTGGAGGCCGCCTTTGCCATGGGAGTAAACTTCATCGACACGGCCGAAAGTTATGATAACTATGGTCACATCCGCTGGGCCCTCGATAGGGGCTGGTCCCAGAAAGTGCATGTGGCTACCAAATGCTACGCCACTACAGCTGAAGAAATGCGACTTAGTGTGGAGCGGGCCCTGCAGGAGTTGGGGCGCGACTACATTGATATCTTCTTGCTACATGAACAAGAATCCAGTTTGACCCTGCGGGGCCATGGGGACGCTTTAGAGTATTTGGTGCGGGCTAAGGAGCAGGGACTAGTGCGTGCCATTGGTATTTCCACCCATTACGTGGCTGGAGTCCGAGCTGGAGCCCTCCATCCCCAAATAGATGTGATCCATCCCTTGATCAACAAGCGGGGCTGGGGCATAGTGGATGGTAGTGTGGAAGACATGTTGGAGGCGATCCGGTTTGCCGCTTCCCTCGGTAAGGGACTGTATGGTATGAAAGCCCTGGCCGGTGGGCACCTTCATCATGACCCGGCCAGCGCCCTGCAGTTTGTTTTAGATGTGCCCGAGCTGGCGGCCATCGCCGTGGGCATGCAAAATGAGGCCGAACTGGAAGCCAATATGTTGTTATTCAGCGGTCAGGAAGTGCCGCCCCAGTTGGCCGCAAAATTACGGCGTCAACCCCGTAGGTTGTGTATCGCCGATTATTGCGAAGGATGTGGCGCTTGCGTGGGGGCTTGCCCAAGTCAAGCTTTAACCATCGTGGCAGGGCGCGCCCAGGTTGATCCTAGCCGTTGTGTTCTTTGTGGCTATTGTAGTCGGGCCTGTGCTAACTTTTGTTTGAAGGTGATATGATGCAACGAGTCGTCGGCTTAGATGTGGGTAATAAGACCATCGGGGTAGCGGTTAGTGATCCTTTGGGGCTAACAGCCCAGGGGGTAACGGTGCTCAAACGTTCCCAATTGACCGCAGATGTGGAGGCAGTAATCAATATTTTAGAGCGTTATCAAACGCAAGAAGTAGTAATTGGTCTGCCTTTGAATATGAATGGTACTAAAGGTCCTCAAGCCCAGGTGGCAGAAGACTTTGGTGCCGCCTTACAGGAGCAGGGAATTAAGATCAGTTTCATCGATGAACGCCTCACTAGTGTAGCTGCCGAACGGGTCCTGTTGGCCGGGGATGTGCGCCGAGCAAAACGCAAGCAGGTGATAGATATGCTGGCCGCCCAGCTGATTTTGGAAGTTTATCTGCAGCGACGACAGGCAAAATAGGTTTAACCTATTCGAAAAAGGGTAAATTAAAAATAGCTTCGCATCTGATTGACTTTCATAAGGGGACCTTATAAAATGAAGCTACATTATGGAAATGAGGTGTGACTATGACCGAGCATGAACATGCTGAGGAGTTTGTGATCCTGATAGATGAAGACGGGAACGAATACGAATTTGAGGTAGTGGATGTTATCGAAGTCGATGGCAATAGCTATGCTATCCTATATCCAGTCGACGATGAGTCAGAAGATGAAGGCTATGTGATTATGCGCTTTGCCGTAGACGAAGAGGGCGAGGAAATCCTCGTAGACATTGAAGATGATCAAGAATGGGAGCAGGTAGTCGCCGTTTGGGAAGAACTGCTGGAAGAAGAAGCGGACTACGAGGACGACGAAGACGACACTCTATAAGGGTAGCGGCTTATATATACTAGAGTAAGGGAACCCTACAATGGGTTCCCTTTTATGTACTCAAACGTTATAATTAGTATCGAAATTTTAGTCTAGATTTAGGAGATGAGCTTATGCTAGGGCGAATACGCCTTGCCCCTTGGCGTCTAAAATTGGCCGCTATAGCTGGCCTCATAATAGTGACTGGTCTGTTATATGGGCTTAATCTACTCAGTCCGGTAACTCGCAATCCTGATGTGGAGATCAAGCGGGTTGTTATACCAGCAGGCATGACGGCACGTCAAATTGCCCAGCTGTTAGAGGAAGAAGGTATCATAAAGAGCAGTTCAGCCTTTCATATTTTGAGCCGCTTAACTAGTGCCAGTGGCCGGATGCAGGCCGGCGTATACGATATGGCACCCAATGAGGCACCGAAACATCTGTTAGAGAGGTTATATTCGGGCGACACGGTGGATTTGGCGGTTCGCGTTACCATCCCGGAAGGTTATACTATTAAACAGATCGCCCAGGTGTTAGCGGAAAAGCAGATCGTTGGGCAGGAGGAGTTCTTGGACTATGTAAAATCCGCACCGCTGCCCTATGATTTTCTGGAAGCAGCCGTTGCGGAGCGTGAGCCGGAAAGGCGGTTAGAAGGTTATCTTTTCCCCGATACCTATCATTTTGTTCCAGGTAGTTCGGCCGCCGAGGTGGTACAGGCTATGACCAATCGTTTTAAACAGGTTATCGAGCCTCTACTACCGGCGGAAGTGCTACAGGGAGGGCAGCTGACCGATCTACCGGTACCTTTGACTCTCGATCAGATTATCATTTTAGCTTCCATTGTAGAGAAGGAAGCGGTCGTCGATGGCGAGCGGCCTACTATTGCCGGCGTTTTTTATAACCGCTTGCAGATTAACCAACGCCTACAATCCTGTGCTACGGTACAATATATATTAGAGAAGCCTAAGCCGATACTGAGTGATGCGGAAATGGCTATCGACTCACCCTATAACACCTATGTCAATGATGGATTGCCTATTGGCCCGGTGGCCAACCCGGGTGGTGCATCTATTCGGGCCGTTTTGGACCCGGAAGATACCCCCTATTACTATTTCGTGGCTAAAGAAGATGGCAGCGGAGAGCACGTTTTTAGCAAAACCTTTGCTGAGCATCAGGCTGCCATTCGTAGTATCCGCCAGTCCAAATAAAGGAGCTTTTACG
>JAAYGE010000018.1 GCA_012727835.1 Bacillota bacterium | reverse complement strand
TGATCACCTCATAGTCGGAAGCGGGAAGCCATTCCGCATAAATGCGGGCCATGGTCTGTTGTAATGTGGATGGGAAGGGACCCTCATTGGGAAATACGGCCCAGGTAGCGGCCGGCACCGGCACCTTGTCTAGCTGATCACTTACCTGCTCTTCTGTGGTCAAGACACCGATTAAGTGGGTCAAATATCCTTCTTCCTTCATGAATTTGTAGTCCGCGTCATAGGAAGCATTCACAACCCGACAGGGTTCCATGTTCTGAAGGGCATGCATTTCCCTTCTTTGTTTTTCCGTTATGCTTTCGGCCAACTTTACGATTTCCTGGTTAACACCTTCAAATTGCATGGGCACCCGTTTGCTAACCCCTACAAGATTAAAAGCCGGCAGGTCTACGATTCTAAATTCCATACTAGTTCCTCCTTTAACTTTGATTACAAAAGAAAGCTTGGGAAAGGTCTTGCTTACGCCTGTCTTGGCCACATCGGAAGGCAGGAACCCACTCCATTTCTTGAAGGCCCGGGTAAAACCGTCCAGCGATTGATAACCATATTTGAAGGCCACGTCGGTTACCTTAGCTCCCTGCAGCAGCTCCCGGTTGGCCTCCGCCAACCTTCTGTTTTTAATATATTGGCTGAGAGTCAGACCCGAGAGATGGAAGAATACGGTCCGAAAATGGTAGTCGGATACACCAACCTGCTGGCAGATATTCTCCGGAGATAGATCTTCATCGGTTAGATGTTCTTCTATAAGGTCAATGGCCTTATTGAGCTTGCTTATCACTGTCTTCCTCTCTCCCTTCTCTGGCTACATGATACCAAAGTCAACTTTATGATACTCGACATTATTGCTATGAATAGAATCGGATTGTACATAAGATAAAAAGGCCACCGTTTAGGCAGTTCTAAAGTAGACTGCCTAAACGGGGCCTTGTTTTTTAGTCAACTATGGCTAACCCATATTGTCGTTTTAGCCGTTCCACATGCTTATAGTGGTCGATACGGGTTAGCTTGGAAGCGGCAGCTTCATCGAGCACCACGGTTATCTGGCCCGGATGTAGCTGTATGGCCGATGCGGTCACTTGCGAGGTGATTGGGCCTTCTAGGCATTTGGCCACAATGTCCGCCTTATGGGCGCCGTTTACGATCATGAGAATACTTCTGGCCTCCAGAATGGTGCCGATACCCATGGTGATAGCTAGTTGAGGCATCTGGCTTCGGTCGATGTTGGCTTTCTTATAAAAGGCTTCATAGTTGTCATCTAAAGTTTGTTGGTCTAAAACCTGCACCCGCGTCCTGGAAGTTAGGCTAGAACCGGGTTCATTAAAGGCCCAATGGCCATCTCTACCCAGCCCTAAAAGCTGTAAATCAATGCCTCCCACCCGTTTGATCTGCTCTTCATACCAATGGCAAAATTCTTCCGGATCTTTTGTCAGTCCGTCGGGAAGATAGATATTCTCCGGCTTGATATTGACATGCTTGAATAGTTCCTCGTACATAAAGCGGGCGTAGCTTTGATCCAGGTGATAGGGCTTTTCCAGGTCCATACCGATGCCCAGGTATTCGTCTAGGTTGAACACCGTTACCTGTGAGAAGTCGAGGCCCTCTTGCTGATGCATGCGCACCAGTTCCTGATAGGTGCCGATTGGGGTGCTGCCTGTGGCCAGGCCGAGAACACAGTCGGGTTTTGATCTTATAAGCTTGTCGATGATTTTTGCCGCATAGGCGCTCATCTGTTCATAGTTCTCTTTGATAATGATATCCATACTACGCTATCCTCCATTGTTTCTTAATCTATCTATAATACATCTACTATTTTCAAGTTATCACTTAATTATATCGCAAAAACTCAAGCCGATGAACTTGGCCTTAACTGTAATTTTCTTCTTCCGCCAGGGTTTTAGTCGGTGGACTAGAATACTAGCACTGAAAATATTTAGTGCCGCATGGTAAGATAAACCTAACGACGGCAGTTATCAATTGGAGGCGAAATTCATGAAACGGGTTTTGACAGCAGCTATGCATCATGAATCCAATTCTTTTAACCCCATAATAGCCGGTGAAGAGGACTTCCGAGTCATATACGGCCATGATATTTTTGCCAACCTGCGAGAAAATGACTCGGTTACCGGCATAATCCAGACCCTGCAAACTGCCGGGTACGAAGTCATTCCTACCGTTTTTGCCCGGGCCGTTCCCAACGGCGAAGTCGACTATGATTTTTATCAGAAAATCAAGGGAGAAATCATCGAGAGGGCTAAAGCAGCCCAGGCCGCCGGCCCCATCGATGCTATCACTCTCTCTTTACACGGCTCCATGCGAGTGAAGGGACAGGGGGAGGCGGAGGGCTATCTGTTGGAAGAGCTAAGAAGCCTGTTCCCGGACATTCCTATTTTTTGTTCCCTAGACATGCATGCTACTATGACCCAGCGCATGCATGACCATTGTGACGGCTTTGTGGGCTACAAAACGGCTCCCCATACCGATTGCTTTGAAACGGGGGCCCATGCGGCCAAAATGACTATAGCGGCCTTAGAGCAGGGCGCCCAGGCCCACGCCGCGTGGGTTCGGGTTCCTATTCTGGTGGCTGGCGAACAGTCGGAGACTTCCGTAGCGCCAATGTTAGAATTGATCGCTGCCCTGCGGGAAACGGAGCAAAAGGCAGGGATCATGGCCGCTTCTTATCTGATGGGATATCCATGGGCAGACAAAGAAGATAGCTCTATTGCCGTTTATGTGGTGGCCGATGGCGACATGCAGCTGGCCGCAAGAGAAGCCATTGCCCTTGCCGAGTTAATTTGGTCGAAGAAGGACGAGTTTCGTTTCTATACCGAAACTTATGATGAGCAAACAGCGCTGGATAAGGCCTTCGCCGCAGTGGCAGCAGGGGAAACGCCTGTTTACCTTTCCGATTCGGGCGACAACCCGACGGCTGGATCTAGCTCCGACTGTACCGGATTTTTGCGGTTAATTATGAACGACGAACGCACTCGGTCTCTCGGTAAATCGATTCTCTACGGTGGCATTTATGATCCGGTGGCTACCAAGCAGTGCGAAGGTAAAGCAGGTCAAGAGCTGACCCTCACTTTTGGCGCCAAATTTGACCAGGTCACTTCCTCGCCCATTACGGCCACCGGCGTGGTCAAGGCTTATATCAAGGATTGGTCCGGCGGTGGGCTGATCAAGAGCGACTTGGCCCTCTTCCACAGCTGCGGTGTAGACATAGTGCTGGCGGAAGCCCATGTGGGCTATACCACCCCGGCCATGTTTGTCGATCTAGGCGTTGATCCTAAAGACGCGGCTATCGTGGTTTGTAAGCTGGGCTATCTGACACCGGGCCATTCGGCCATTGCTAAGCGTAGCATAATGGCCCTTACCAAGGGTAGCACCAACGAGGATTTAAGAACTCTGGGCTATAAACAGGTCAAACGACCTATCTTTCCGCTGGATAGTGATTTCGACTATAGAGCTGCCGATAATTAGATGTTTAATACGGCTAGGAAGTAGGTAGGGGTGGCCGCTCCCTGGGCACTGCGAGGTCATTCCGACCGAGTGTTGGCCACAGGCGCTCTAGTATGACCACGGCCTGCATATACCTGTAGACATTTAAAGCCCAGGGATAATTGTTTTAACAGGGGGAGGGGTTGCTTTGGCCACATTAGAAGAACTAAAAAGAGTTGTGGCCCAGTGTCGGCGCTGCCCGCTGGCCGAAAATCGAACGCGGGTAGTTTTTGGGGAAGGAAACCCGCAGGCCAAGATTATGTTCATTGGTGAAGGTCCCGGCTATCATGAGGATCAACAGGGCCGGCCTTTTGTGGGCAGGGCGGGCCAGCTACTCGATAAGATGTTGGCTGCTATCCAGTTGTCTCGAAAGGATGTCTACATTGCCAATGTGGTAAAATGCCGTCCCCCCAACAATCGGGATCCGCTGCCGGCGGAAGTGGAGGTGTGCATCAACTACCTGCGCTGGCAGTATAAGCTTATAAGGCCGAAAATACTTGTTTGTTTGGGGGCGGTGGCTGCGAGGCACATTATTGCCCCCGACTTTTCCATTACCCGCGGCCGGGGGCAATGGGTCCAGAAGGCTGGTGTATGGATTTTGCCCACCTATCATCCGGCAGCACTCTTAAGGGACCCAGCCAAGAAAAAAGAGTCCTGGGAAGACTTGCAGTCCCTGCGGGCCCGGTATGATGAACTAGCCTACGAATAATGTCATAGCAGCAACCCTTGCAGGAAAAGGGCTGGCGTGATAGTATCAAACATAACACCGTGCTGTAGCCGGTTATATTATTCAACATAATTTATATTCTTGTTATCGCATACCATGAAGGTATTCGTCTTTCTGAAGAAAGAGTTGCCTTATGGTATTTTTTTGTTCTTTTAGGAGGTATGCCTATGTCCACTGTTAAGAAATTGGTTTTAGCTGCTCTGTTTCTCGCTCTAGCCCTATACTTACCCTTCTTAACGGGCCAGATTCCCCAAATTGGTATGATGCTGTCACCCATGCATTTTCCTGTCTTGCTTTGCGGCTTTGTTTGTGGGCCCGGTTATGGACTTGCCGTGGGCTTTATAGCACCCCTCTTACGCAGCTTCCTATTTACCATGCCCCCTTTCCCCGTCGCAGCTGTGCCCATGGCCTTTGAGCTGGCCGCCTATGGCTTTCTAACCGGTTGGCTCTACAAAGTCTTGCCTAAAAGAACCAGCTCCATTTATGGGGCCTTAGTGGCAGCCATGGTGGGGGGCCGCATCGTCTGGGGCCTGGTTAGGTATGCCATGTTGTTTACGGGCACACCATTTACCTGGGAGATCTATATTTCTTCCGTTATAATGGGCTCGTTGCCCGGCATAGTCTTGCAAATTGTTCTTATCCCCCCATTAGTACTGGCCCTACAGCGGGCGGGAGTGATGGAAAATGCCTAACGGTTACCAAGAATTAAAGGGTGTACTGCACTGGCAGTATGCCCTTTATCCTCAAATGCAACTGGCTGATGCCATCAAGCTAATATATCAGAGCGAGTTTGCTGGCGGACATATGATAACCGACGAGCAGGCCTCTTTGCGGCGCCTGCAGGAAGAATGGGCTTTAGTTGCAGCCAGAGGGGGAGGGCAGCAGTTGCCCATCTTTGAGATTTTGAGTGATGGGCTTTGGCGGCTTAATCTGGCACCTCTCATTGAGCGAGGTATTTCTCCCCGTACGGTGAATCGGCTATTTGTGTTGAGCGCCAATGAACATGTGGGGAAGAGGGAAAACTTTGAAGGCAAGCTGGCGGCTTTTCGTCAGTGGTGTGTGGACGGGCTGTTTCCCTGGGCCGGGCCGGAGCTGGATGCCTATCTATTAGAATACAAGGCTCAAGGTTACCCAGCCCTTTCCCACAGTGACACCTATCGTTCCGCCTATGCTCCTGCTTACCGGGTGATTAGCAGCAAGTTTGTTCCTTATTTCGAGCTCTTAGTCCGTATTGACCGACTAACTGCCCAGCACCAACAGGTAAACGTGGCTATTGAGGGCCATAGCGCCGCCGGTAAGACCTTTTTAGCCCGTCAGCTAGCACGAATCTATGATTGCAATGTGATCGCTATGGATCATTTTTTCCTGCCACCCAGCCTGCGCACGGAAGCGCGTTTAGCTGAACCCGGTGGCAATGTGCATTATGAGCGGTTTATCAGCGAGGTCTTAGACGGATTACAGC
>JAAYGE010000234.1 GCA_012727835.1 Bacillota bacterium | reverse complement strand
GTTAATTTACTTAGCCCTTGCTCACAGATGTAAAGCAAAAGGCAGCCGAGGGACACCTGTTTATCCTTAGTTAGCCAGGTATCCTCATCCAGATCAAAAAGGGGCTGCACTTGCTGCCCTTTTTTAGTGGCCATGTCAGCCACCAGTAGGGTGATCCAGCGGCATAGAGTATGCAGGGAAACCGCCCCGGGGCCAATAAGATCCGCTAGCACCTGGTTTTGTTGATCATACCAGGCCAACAGTTGTAGTCGCAGTTGGTGAATTTGTTGGGCTGCTGCCAGCAGATCTTGCACTAGAGTTGGAGTAATTTTAGGGGTTGTTCGAGCCAACAACTCCATGTCCTGATAAACCCCATAGGTTTGTTCCATAGTCTCATTCAGCGCCTGGCCTAGGGACAGTAGTTGTTCTAGCTCTTGAGACTGATCAATGGCTGTTAACAGCCGTTCTGCTCCTCGTCGAGCATGGTTTTGTTCCTTTAGGTGCACGAATTTCTGCTTGGCAACGGCAGTAAGACCGCGATAAAGTAGGGTTTGTAAAATTACCGTGCCCAGAGTCAGCAGGTAACTGATATAATTTCTTTCACTTTGTTGCCAAAACACCAATGCCACCGGTAGCAGGGTACCTATGACCCACCAGCCGGTGTGCTGTTTTTTATGAGCCCAATACCACAAAACAAACTGCAATAGGATGGCAAGACCTAACCAAGGACCCCATAAAAATACGCCAATGAGGGCACTGGTCAGCATGGCGATGCAATACTGCCAGATGGGTAGGGTTAATAGGGGAGCAAGGCCCAGCAGGAAAGCCGGACCGAGCAAGGTGGGTATGGTGGTTGTAGGCCAAGCCAGTTGACCGATGATAATAGTCAGTGCAATACTCCAGGCAGTAGGGCTTTTTATTAGTGACTTCATTGAGATTACACCACTTTCTCTGCTATAAATCTGGATTGATTAATAGCTTCGCCCCGGATTAGCGAAAACCTGCCCGCTAAAGCAGATAAAACAGGCTGCCTTGTCAGTGAGGCAGCCTGTTTTCTTAATTACCTGTTGCTTGCTTAGAAATATCAGCTGCTGCGCAGAACCGGTCCAGCAGTTTCTCTGCCACCCGCGGGTTAATCAAGGTCCCCGGCCCGGCGATACAGCCGCCTTCACAAGCCATCCCTTCGATAAAGTCGGCCACTAGCTGTCCGGCCCGTAGTTGGTCGCAGGCAGCTACAGCAGCTTGTAGGCCGTTCGCCTGATACACCTTCGGCTTGGCTATATCGGGTGATAGATGGGCTAATAACGCCTCGGCAACGCCTCCGCTCTTAGCAAATCCGCGCCCTAAAGGGCCGGCATCGTTTGGCTCTAATTGGCTAGTGACGGCCGCCAGATTAAGACCTTTGGCCACCAACATACAGGCTATTTCTTCGAAAGTAAGCACCGCATCGATGGTGGGATGGGCAGCTGCTTCCTGCTTTTTGGCGATACATGGCCCAATGAAGACTAAACGGGCGTTGGGTTCCTGGGCCCTAATGGCAGCAGCCAGCTGTATCATCGGTGATGGTGTATGCGAAATATAGTGCTGCTGATCCGGGTAATGCTTCTTTATCATGGCAACGAAAGCGGGGCAGCAAGAGGTAGTCATAAGTGCAGCACCGCCTTGCCTGCGTTCCACATATTCAGCTGCTTCGAGGGCCGCAACGGTTTCTGCACCTTGCGCAACTTCAATTACCCGGTGGAAACCCATTTGCTGGAGCCCAGCTATTACCGCACCCGCATCCACTTTCGGTCCAAACTGGCCCACAAAAGAAGGAGCTATCAGGGCATATACGGGATAATCGGCCTGTTTAAGCATGTTGATGGTAGGCACTATTTGGGTGTAGTCGCCGATGGAACCGAAGGGGCAGGCATTGACACAGGCACCACAACCCACACATTTATCGGGGTTGATTTGAGCAATGCCCTCTTTGTCCGGCTTAATGGCGGAGACGGCACACGCCTGCTCGCAGGGACGGGTAATTTCCACTATAGCATTAAAAAGGCAACTGCTAGCACAACGACCACATTCAATACAACGGTTGCGGTCGATATAGGGGCGATTGTTAACTATAGTAATGGCGTTCTTGGGGCAAGAGTTCTTACAATAATGGGCGCCACAATTGCGACAGGCGTCGGTAATCATATAGCGATCTATTGGACAACGGTCGCAAGCAACGGCAATCATTTCTAAGGCGCAGGCATGCTTAGTATCTGCTCTTTTTAAAGCTGTTGCGGCTAGGGAATGTAGAGGATCATGTTTGCTAACCTGGTCAGCAGGTAGACCTAAGATCACGCGAATTTTCTCCTTGAGAATAGCGCGTTCTTTGTGTTCACAGCAGCGATAGTTGATCTCGTTGTTGGTCAGAATTTGATCGGGGATAGAGTCTATCTCTTCTTCGAGTTTGCCTGCCCACGCTAAGCGAGCAACAGCAGTGTACAACTGGCGTTTGATTTTGACTACTTCCGAAAGTGTCGTACTCATAGTGCACCTCGTTCCAACTCTAGTAGCTCATTGACGGTGTTTTCTAGTTGCTCGGCTGTCAGCTTATAGTAAAGTTGGCCGTTAACGCGGGCGGTAGGACCTTGCCCACAGCCACCTAGGCAGTGGGTCAGTTGTACATGTAGGCGCTTGCCCCACCTTTTCTGCAAATTCTCTAATGAGTTTAGTAGCTGTTCGGTACCCATGAGGTGGCAGGCGGTACCAGCACAGAGTTCTATATTGACGATAGACATAATATTCCTCCCTTTCATTGTGATCCCCCCTCATCTTTTCGTTTAATAGTAGACGACTTCTACTTGCACGTTTCGTTTAGCAAGTACTTTCGCGATTCGATCAACCACATAGGTGCGGGGGGCCAAATGAACCAATTGTTCCAAATTGGCGTGGGCCTTGTTTTGAGCGCGCCCCACTATAAACTTGACTTCTTCTGCATTCCATAGTTGCTTGGCTAGCAGGGTGGCTCCATCGCGACGACGAGGCAGTTCTTCCCCTTCAGCTGCCCCTTGTAAAAGTTGACGGCATAGATTGAGGGTAAGAATGCCCTCCGTCGTGAGATCAATGCCCCTAATCTCGCCTACAGGTGGAACGCGGGGATCTACATACTCAGTACTCGTGCGCAACTCCCGACCGGTGATGCGGCTGACAATTTGGGCGGTTGTGCCGCCACAAACGGCCAAAAAGCTATTGGTTTCAGCCAGAAGCGTTCGCACAGCTTCCTTATCATCTTCCGGATTGAGCGGTGGGCCGGTAAACACTGTAACCCGCTGTGGTGGCCGAATGCGTGTAACGATAGCGGTACAGTCATCCCCAGGGCGGGATAGGTAACAGGCTGCCGTTAAATTGATCACGCGGTCGGCCAATTGCTCACAGGTTTCGCTGGAACTGCAAGGTTGGCGAAAGTATTCTAACAATCCTTCTTGCCCCAGCCCTAAGTCAAAGAGTCCGCCTACACCAGCATGAATTACCCCATCGGAAACCATCAGAATCACATCCCCCTTTTGCACGCGAAAGGTGGCTTGTTTTACCTTCTGGCCATTGATGAGGTGTTCTTCTCGCTTAAGGCGAATCGGTTGGTCATCGCGAAATAATATGGCCTCTGGGCTGTCGTATTCCAGCAGCTTGGCTTGCCCGTCGTTGCCGATTTGTAGGATAGCGAGGGTGGAATAGGCTATCCCGCGGGTTTGGCAGATAGGTAAAGTGTTGGCAATGGCGCTTATGACGTGCTCAATGGCCACATTGCGCCTTAACAAGCCGGCAGCTATATGGGTAGTGAGGGTGGATAATATGTTAGCTTTGACACCACTACCTAATCCATCGGAGAGAACAACCGTTGTCCTGTTTTGGGTCTTAACAACGCTGGTGGCGTCACCACAAAGTTCCTCTTGATGTTTGCTAAGCTTAGCAATACCAACCTCGGCCGCTAGTCTCATTGTTCATCGGCCTCTTCCGTCATATTGATTAGTTCTAACAGAGTCGCCTTCGTTTCGGCGGTTGCTTCTCCGAGAAGACCGGCTATTTCCTGTGCCAGTTTCATCTGGTTGCGAATGACTTCCCTAGCTCGCTGAGCTGTCGCCCGCTGCTTTGCTTCTAACTGCTTCTTACGGTTTTCTTCCTCAGTGATATCGGTTATTATGCCGATGACTAGGCCATAGGCGGGCAGGGGATAGATGATTTGGCTAGTATAGAGATTCAATTCCGGGTAATCTACTCGCTTCTGTACCGCTTGTCCGGTTGCGGCGACTTCGGCAAAGTAGGTGGGATCAACAAAAGTCGCCAAGTGTTGTCCCCTGGTGGGCAGTTTTTGCAAATTAAAGAGACGGTCGGCCATTGGATTAAACTGTTGAATTATCAAATCCTGTGTGACCACGATAATCGCATTATGCGACGAGTCGACAACTAGATGGGACAAAGATTCAAATTTTGCTCGCATATAGGGAACGCACATTTCCAGTTCGGCCAATCCTTGATAGGTAGCAATAGCCTTATCCCGGCAGGAAGGATAACCACACCCTCCACAATTGCTTTCATCGGCCGCTGTATGTTTGCCGATTTGTACCAAGATGGCGCGTATTTCTGACTCGGTTGGCATCGGTAGATTAGGATTCCGTGCTTGATAGCTGGCCTGCGGCAGAGAGTCAGCCGTAGCTACGGTAATAGAACTTAACTTGTTGCTTTCCCGTTGCCGATCTAGATGAAACTGCAACAAGCGGGAACGTTTATAGGC
>JAAYGE010000233.1 GCA_012727835.1 Bacillota bacterium | reverse complement strand
ACTCCCCAATATGGACAGACTACGGCCCAGTATGGGTATCAGCAGTTCAACCAGTTTGGTGGTTACGGCCAGGGTACCAACCAGAACTTTGGCACCACGCCCACGGAACAAATGATGCGGGGCGGTATGGGTGGCCTATCCCAGGTGATGCAGGCCGACCGCAACACCGGCTACTATGGTCCCAGCCAACCCCAATACCAGAGCGGAATGGGGGGCGGGCAACAACAGTATGGTGGTAGCTACACTACTCCCCAATATGGACAGACTACGGCCCAGTATGGGTATCAGCAGTCCAACCAGTTTGGTGGTTACGGCCAGGGTACCAACCAGAACATAGGTACCACTCCCTCGGAACAGATGCTGCAGGGCAGTATGGGTGGCCTGTCCCAGATGATGCGGGCCGACCGCAATACGGGCTATTACGGTCCCAGCCAGCCGCAGCAAATGGTAACAGGAACTGGACAACAGGGCGGCGATTGCTAAATAGAAAGATGCTCTTATAGGGGGCTGCCGATAGGGTGGCCCCCTAGTTTTTATGGCAGGATTTGCTTGGTTCTGGGGGGAATTTATTAAGGAGTAGCGCAAATGGGCAGTGGGAGGAGAAGCGCGTGACCTTTTCAGAAGAAGTAAAGCGGGAGCTGACTCGTATATCTGTCACTGATCAATGCTGCCAGCGGGCCGAATTGGCCGCTTTAATCCGTCTCAATGGCAGTATTGAAATTAGCCGCGGGGACCAGTGGGGCCTGAGTGTAACTACCCAGAACCCGGCCACCGCCCGCGTTATTTTCAAGTTATTCCGCGCAGTTTTCGGCGTACAGACAGAAATTTATATTCGGCGTAAAGTGCGCCTGCGCAAGAACAATGTCTACCTGGTGCGCTGCCGGGGTGATGTGCCCGCCTTGTTGCGCCAGGTGGGCTTATTAGAGAGTGATAACGGATTGGGCCACGGCGTGGCGGGCTGGGTAGTGGAGCGACAGTGTTGTTGTCGGGCCTATTTGCGCGGAGCCTTCTTGGCGGCAGGAGCTATCAACGATCCCCAAAAAGTGTCTTATCATTTGGAGATTACCACCGACTATGAGGAGCAAGCCTCCGTCTTATGTGCACTTATGGAACGGGAGGAGCTAACGCCCAAGGTGGTTCCCCGCAAGAAATCTTTTGTCGTATATTTGAAGGAGAGCGAACAAATTGTGCGCCTATTAAACATAATCGGCGCCCATACTGCCCTCCTGCAGTTTGAAGACGCCCGTATTCGTAAATATATGCGTAATCAGGTGAATCGTTTGGTTAATGCGGAGACGGCTAACCTCAGTAAAACGGTGGCGGCAGCCATGCGGCAGACGGAGGCCATCCGCCTTCTAGCTCAGCGGCAACAGTTGGCCCAATTATCACCGGCCTTGAGGCAGGTTGCCGAGTTACGCTTAGCCCACCCGGAGGCAAGTCTGCAGGAACTGGGCCAGTTGGCCGATCCTCCCCTCAGCAAAAGTGCGGTTAACCATCGTTTACGCAAATTGGTGCAGTTGGCCTTTGGCAAAGAAGATTAGCCGACGGGAGGTGGAGGATGTCGAAGAAGTTAAAGTTGGCGCTGGAAAATGCGCCCAAGCTCGTCGTCACTCCCAAGCTACGGCAGGCCCTGACCATTTTACAGTTGCCCGCCTATGAGTTAACCACCTATCTGCAGCAAGAACTGGCCGCCAATCCCGTAGTAGAATTGGATCGACCGTGGGAAGAACCGGTGGGCGACGATCCCTATCTGGGGCAAGAGTGGTTGGAATATTGGTTTGATGATCTGCCCCCAAGCCAAGGCATTAGCAGGGAGCAAACTAGCCGGTTGCCGCTGGATTGCGGGTATAAGCTGGGGCAGGATAAATTGCAAGAGTTGACTTTGCAGATTCGCACCCAGGCCGTTGCTCCCGAACTGCAAGAACTGGCGGTAACTCTCCTAGAACAGTTGGACTGCTCCGGCTTCTTGCCCTGCGCTGATGTTGAGTTGGCCCAGGCCTTAGGAACGACGGAAGAGAAGGTCTTCACGGCCCGCCGTTTGCTGCAAAGGCTTGAGCCTCGGGGGTTGGGTTGCTACAACTTGGCCGATTACCTGTGTTTGGAGCTGGAGGCCAGAGGGTGGTTACGTCCCCATTGGGAGCAAGCCATTAGAGATTATTTGCCCCAGTTGGCGGCAGGGCGAGTGGCGCAAGTGGCAGCTGCCCTGGCTTGTCCAGCCGGTGAAATACAGGAACTGCTAGATTTAATGCAAGAACTGCCCCCTCGGCCCGGTGCCGAATTGAGTGGGGGCCGGCAAAATCAGTTTATACTGCCCGATGTGGTGATAGAGAAAAGATTAGGGACCTATGAGGTAGTTGTTAATGAGAGTTTGCTGCCCCGCCTAGCCCTCAGTCCCTACTATCTACGTCTTTCACAGGAAACGCCGGATGCGGAGGTACAGTGCTATATTGAAGAATGTATCCGTGCGGCTGCCTGGTTGATACGCAGTTTAGAGCAGCGTCGGCAAACCCTGCACGATGTGGCCTTAGCGATTGTGGCTGGCCAACATGACTTTTTTGAGCACGGTCTGGCGGCCCTCCGTCCACTGACCTTGACGCAAGTGGCAGCCAGTCTGCACCTGCACGAATCTACCGTCAGCCGCGCTGTGGCCCATAAGTATATGCAAACGTCCCAGGGTATCTACCCGATGCGCTTCTTCTTTACCAGCGGTGTGGCCGATAGCAGTGGCCTTGGTTTGGCCAAAGAAGGAGTACAGGAAGCTATACGCCAACTACTAGCCACCGAAGATGCTAAGGCCCCTTGGAGCGACCAGGAGATAGCTGATTTACTACAGAAAAAGAAGGGCATTACTATTTCTAGACGTACTGTGGGTAAATATCGAGAAGAGATGGGAATCTTGTCGTCGCGCCATCGGAAAAGATACCATATGTGATATAATTAATGGGCAAATATCATACGCTAATTCCTTCGTATTAGCGTAACAATTAGGCGGTCAGCTGAACAGTAATTAAGGAGGTTGTCTTTAATGGCAGTCAGAATCGGTATCAATGGTTTTGGTCGTATTGGGCGTCAGGTTATGCGCATTGCGGCCCGGCGGGATGATGTGGAGGTCGTGGCCATCAATAACCGCTCCAAACCGGATGTAATGGCCCATCTGCTCCGCTATGACTCGGCCTATAGCAAGTTTGAGGGTTCCGTGGAGGCTGGTGAAGATTACCTAGTAGTTGACGGTAAGAAGATTCCTGTGACCAACGGTAACAGCCCGGCCGATATTCCTTGGGGCGACCTGGGTGTAGACATCGTTATGGAATCTACCGGTAAGTTTAGAGATGCGGAATCGGTTAGCGGTCAGCTGAAAAACGGCGCCAAGAAGGTGCTAATTGCTGCTCCGGCTAAAGGTGAAGATATCACCATCGTTATGGGTGTTAATCATGAGCAGTATGATCCGGCTAAGCATCATATTATTTCTAACGCTTCCTGCACCACCAACTGCTTAGCACCGGTGGCCAAAGTGTTGAACGACAATTTTGGTATCGTTTCCGGTTTTATGACCACCATCCATGCCTATACCAACGATCAACGTATTCTTGACGGCAGTCATAAAGATTTGCGTCGGGCCAGGGCAGCAGCCATTTCCATGATCCCAACTACTACTGGCGCGGCCAAGGCGGTTGGTTTGGTTCTACCCGAGTTGGCCGGTAAACTCAACGGTTTTGCAGTCCGGGTTCCGACTCCCGTTGTGTCTTTGGTCGACTTAGTATGCGAAGTTGAAAAAGAAGCCACTGCGGAGGAAGTTAATACAGCTTTGCGAGAGGCGGCAGCCGGCTCCATGAAAGGTATCCTAGCCGTGTCTGACGAACCGCTGGTTTCTGTTGACTATGTGCAGGACCCCCATTCGGCCATCGTCGACGCACCCTTAACCATGGTGACGGGCGACGGATTGGTTAAGGTTATCGCCTGGTACGATAACGAGTGGGGTTACTCGGAGCGTTATGTGGATTTGGCTGCATATGTAGCTAAATTTGGTCTCTAGTGGTGGGGTGCGATGAACAAGCTGGGACTAAGAGATGTAAATGTTACCGGCAAACGGGTGTTAGTACGGGTGGACTTCAATGTGCCCCTGACAGCTGACGGCAACGTTAGCGATGACACCCGCATTGTTGCCGCCTTGCCAACTATTCGCTATTTGATCGACAAACAGGCAAAAGTCATTTTGATGAGCCATTTAGGGCGGCCGAAGGGCCAGGTAAAGCCCGAGTTTTCTCTCAAGCCGGTGGCTACCCGTTTAGGAGAACTATTAGGCCAAGCGGTGGCCTTTGCGCCCGACTGTGTGGGGGAAGTGGCCGAAACGGCAGTGGCCCAGCTAGCTTCCGGTGAGGTTTTATTGTTAGAAAACCTGCGTTTCCATGCGGAAGAGGAAAAAGATGAACCCACCTTTGCCAAACAACTGGCTGCCTTAGGCGACATATATGTCAATGATGCTTTCGGTACGGCCCACCGAGCTCATGCTTCCACCGCCGGTGTTGCTGATTTTCTACAACCGGCCGTATGTGGCTTTCTCTTGGAGAAGGAGATTAAGTTCCTAGGTTCAGCTCTGGCTAACCCGGAGCGCCCCTTTGTGGCCATCCTGGGTGGTGCCAAAGTTTCCGACAAAATCGGGGTGGTACGTAACCTCCTAGGAAAGGTGGATAGCCTGCTCATCGGTGGCGGTATGGCTAATACCTTCCTGGCTGCCCAGGGCAAAGAAATGGGACGGTCGCTGGTGGAGCAGGACTCCTTATCTTTAGCTAAGGAGCTACTGGCGCAAGCAGAGGAGCGAGGGGTTCAGATCCATCTACCCCTCGATGGGGTTGTAGCCGCCGACTTGGATGCAGAAACGAGTCAGGTGGTATCTATTGATGAAGTGCCCCAAGATCAGATGGTCTTAGACATTGGGCCGGCCACACGGGAACATTTTGCTGCCGTTTTATCTAAGGCTAAACTGATCGTTTGGAATGGTCCCATGGGCGTGTTCGAGCGGAAAAGCTTTGCCGGCGGCACCCATGCCGTTGCCCAAGCGGTGGCCGATTCGCCGGCCACCAGTATTGTGGGCGGCGGTGATTCGGCGGCAGCTATTGCCCAAGCCGGCTTGACCGATGCTATTACCTATGTGTCTACCGGCGGTGGAGCCAGCTTGGAATTTCTAGAGGGTAAAGTTCTGCCTGGAGTGGCAGCTTTAAGTGATCGAACGGAATAGAAAGGGGGGAGTTACATGAGGCAACCGTTGGTTGTAGCCAATTGGAAAATGAATATGACCACGCCGGAAGCCAAAGATTACTGCCAGCGCCTACAGGCATTGATGCAGGAGGCTGCGACAGCGGCTGAGGTGGTTGTTTGCCCCCCTTATACAGCTATCGAAACGGTAAGAGCCGCCTTTGCAGGTACTGACCTGCAGGTAGGGGCCCAGAACTTTTTTCCCGCACCTAAGGGGGCCTATACGGGTGAAGTTTCCATCTCGATGCTAAAAGCGCTAGACTGCAGTTATGTGATCGTGGGCCATTCGGAACGGCGCCTGCGTTTTGGGGAAACGGCCGAAACTATCGGCGAAAAGGTGAAAGTAGCTTTAGAACACGGGATTACCCCCATCCTCTGTGTAGGAGAAACCATGAGCGAGCGCAGCTTAGGCATGACCGAAAAGGTAATTGGCCAACAGCTTTTGACCTGCCTGAAGCACCTGCGCCCGGAGCAGTTGGCTCAGGTGGTAGTGGCCTACGAGCCCTTATGGGCCATTGGCACCGGCCGCTCTGCTACAGCCAAGGATGCGGCCCAACTGGCTAAATACGCCCGCCAGCGACTGCAACGTCTGATGAACGGTGATACGAATGCGATGCGCATCCTCTATGGTGGTAGT
>JAAYGE010000232.1 GCA_012727835.1 Bacillota bacterium | reverse complement strand
TTTTGATGCCTTACAGGCAGCCGGTGGTATCAAGAGTACGGCCCGTGATATGATTCGCTATTTGGCAGCGAATCTAGGCTCCATGCCAGTGGAGGAGCGGCTAGCTGAAGCTATGAGTTTGGCTTTGCAGCAGCATTTCTCAGGAAATAGAACCGTTGGCCTTGGTTGGCATATAGGCAATACAACCTATGGGAAGATCTATGACCATAACGGATTAGTCGGCGGGTACTGTTCTACTAACATCATTTGCCCCCAGACAAAGGCCGGTGTGGTTGTGCTAGCTAACAACGCCGGCTCCGTAGATGCTTTAGCATCTGCTATTATGAGGATTTTAAGCCCGCAATAGCCTTAGATTAGAGATAAGGAGGATTAGCACATGTTTGACGCAAACCGAATGGACGAGTTCATCGTTGAAGAAATGGAGAAGCAGAATATCCCCGGCTTATCTATTGTTTTCTCCGATGACAGTGGCGTTGTGTTTGAAAAAGCTTATGGTCATAGAGATGGCAAGAGAGAGAAACCAGTGGATGTGGACACCATAATGGGTGTGGCTTCCTTGTCCAAATCGATAACCGGCGCCTGTATCGCTCTGCTGGAGTATGAGGGCAAGCTGAGTATGGAAGATCCGGTTACCCGCTTCTTTCCCCGCTTTAAAATCCCCGGTGTACCGAAGGATGCAGTTCTAATTAAGCATCTCCTAAGCCACACTACCGGATTACCGCTACTACCTACCCTTACCCATTGTATGGCTAGACATACGGTGCGCGATCCGGGAGAACAAAGGACGGTAGACCAATTAGATAGCCTAATTAAAGTTGATACGGTAGATGACATTATAGATTACATAATAGAAGGCGATTATGAGCTTGTAGGTCAACCGGGCGAGTATACCAGTTATTCCAACGATTGCTACGCCATCCTTTCATCCATTGTGGATATGGCAGCAGGCATGAGTATAGAAGAGTACATGGATAAGAAGATTTTTCAGCCCCTGGGTATGACCCGCAGTGCCCTTGGCTATGACCGTCTAAAAGATTTTGACAACGTAACGCAAGTTTTCACCAAACAAGAAAATGGTGAAGTCACTGCTTCGGACAACTGGCAAATGGCTCCTCCCTATCGTGGTTGCGGTTGGATTATTTCTTCCAGCCGGGACATGCACAAGTATTATAAGATGCTGTCCCAAAACGGTGTCTTTGAAGGTCGTCGCATCTTGCCTGAGAAGGTAGTGGACCGGCTATTGGGTAATGACTTCCCCACACTAAAAACTAGCGTTTACACCTATGGTTTGGCGAAAGTTCTCTGTCGTGGTGAGGTGCTATTTTCCCATGCCGGCGGGTTGAAAGGTGTATCCTCGGCGGGTGCCTTTTTCAAAGAGCGGGGGATTGCTGGCGCGGTTCTAACCAATGTGGGTGATGTGGACGCGGTACGTATTCTTATGGGCGCCTTCAATATTGTTCAGGGACATAGCCCGGAGGAACACACCCATAACTTTGTTGTTTCTGAAAGGCCGCCACAAGAGCCTTGGATCTATGAAGGTTTTTACGGAGCACGGGAACATGGCATGCCCATTTATGCCTATCCCTATAAGGTAGCTATGGAAAATGGCAAGTTGGTACTGACTTTTGCTGAAGGAGAAAAGCGACCACTGCTGTATTGTGGCGAGAATTACTTCCTGGCGCCAAAAGAAGGTGGGAATCCTTTACGGGATTGCATGCAGATACGATTCTACGTCCGTAACGATAAAGCTTGGGCCATGCAAACGAGCAATCGCATGTACCAAAGGCTTTAATTAACAGGAGAAGGAGAGGAAAAGAATGAAGGTATTTATCAGCGCTGACATTGAAGGTATAGCCTCTACAACCGAATGGAAAGAAACCTTCACACAAGAGCCGAAAGCGGCCCCTCATGTGCGGCAAATGACGCGGGAAGTACTTGCCGCCTGTGAAGGTGCGTTTGCGGGCGGGGCCACTGAAATATACGTGAAAGATGCCCATGGAGCCGGCTTAAATATTAATCCGGCCGACATGCCGAAAAATGTAGTCCTATTGCGTAATACCTCCGGCCATCCTTACCTCATGGTCGAGGGTGTCGATAAGACTTTCGACTGCGCTATGTTTGTTGGCTACCATTCGGCGGCCGGCAAGGTAGGTAATCCACTTTCTCATACATTAACCGGGCGGCCTGCATGGATAAAGATCAACGGCCGCTATGCGTCGGAGTTTATGATCTATAGCTGGGCTTGCGCTCTAGAAGGAGTACCCACTGTTCTGCTTTCAGGGGATGAAATGCTCTGTAATGACGACCAGGAATTGCACCCTAGCCTGATAACGGTGCCCACCAAGGGTGGTAGTGGGAGCCTGACCAAAAACTACTCGCCAGATCTAGTCGTTGATAACATTCGAAAGGCGGCGGAGAAGGCGGTACGTCAAGACTTACAGGCTGCTAAAATAAAGCTGCCGGAGCATTTTAAGGTGGAGATCTTTTTCAAAGAGCATACTTACGCAGAAAAGGTCTCCTATTTCCCAGGAGTTAAAAGGGAAACGGCAAACATAGTGACCTTTGAAAGTAATTGCTATTACGAGGTATTACGAACCCTAAAGTGGATCGTGTAGTTTTGTGTTCAGGAGAACGCTATGAGGGATTGGGGCAAGCTAGACTCATTCTTAACGGAGCAGCTGCAGCGTCAAGGTGTACCGGGCGCAGCAATTTGCGTCAGCGATGATAGCGGGGTGTTGTATAGCCGGGGATTCGGCTACCGCGACTGTGCTAGAAGCGCGGAAGTGACGCCGGATACGATTTTTGGTATAGCATCATTAAGCAAATCCATAACTTGTATGGCGGCAGCCTTGTTGGAGCATGAAGGGAAACTTAGCTTTGACGACCCGGTAGCCAAGTATTTGCCCAATTTCCGCATTCCAGGCATTCCTCAGGAAGCTGTCTTGGTCCACCATTTGGCTAATCACACAGCGGGCATCCCACCGCTACCAACTTTAGCTTGGTCATGGGCTTGGCATACTCCGACGGAACCTAGGGAGGGAGAAGTTAAGGAAAAATTTAGGGCCGAGTCTACCACCAAGGTGGAACATATAGACGATATTATCGCCTTTATCGCTCAGGGAACCGATTTTCGTGTTCTCGGGCCTCCTGGGCAATAGATGAGCTATTCGAACGAGGGTTATGCGCTTCTATCGAGTGTAATAGATGAGGCTGCGGGAGAGCCATTAGAAACTTATGCAGAAAGACGCATCTTCCAGCCACTTGGAATGGAGCGCACCGGTTTTGACTTGGATGTACTAGCTTCAAAGGGTGATATCACTAGCCTTTTCGTAAAAGATAAGGATGGCCTTGTCCATTGCACAGATAACTGGGACAAGGCGCCACCCTATCGAGGTTGTGGCTGGATCAAGTCGACAGTAACGGACATGAACAAGTATTATATGGCCTTATCCTGTCGCGGAATCTATGCCGGTAAAAGAGTCTTTCCCGAAAGCTGTGTAGAACGGCTTGTGGGAAGAGGCTTTGCAGAGACAAGAAAGGGCATATACTGTTACGGGTTATATAAGCGTTTGTTTGAGGATGTAGCTATTTGCGAGCACTCCGGTGGGTTAAGTGGAGTTTCCGCCAACGGTGGTTTCATTAAGGATGGAGCCTTTGCTGTCGCAGTCTTGACAAATCTTAGCGGCATAGATTGCTCGCCCATGACCAACGCTGCCTTCAACATGAGGCTGGGTTTGCCGTTGCAAGAAAGCCACATGTGGGCCCAAGAGGTATGGGGCGGTAAGCTTGAAGATCCTTCGGTTTATACTGGGATTTACAGGTCTCAGTAGGGTGGGTGATCAGAGCTTCAAATTGTGCTAATCGGTAATGGTGCTTTAGTTTGCCAATAGTATAGACACTGCGAACCGCTTATATTCTGCGGCGGAAATGTATTTACCTCATCCGGATCGGGTGAAATACTTCCTCCGGGTTTAGTTTTACAGTTTTATGTCCATGACGGTGCTTGTGAAATGGTAAGTGTCGGCACCCGCATTTATCAAAAGGCTTGAGTTGTTTTAGCTCAAGCTATATATAGCAG
>JAAYGE010000231.1 GCA_012727835.1 Bacillota bacterium | reverse complement strand
CTGCTCACGCGGAAGCCCAGGCGATGAAAGATAAGCAAGTTGACTGGCGAGAGGCTCCCTACGGTGAGTTCATTGATTATATTGTCAATACACACCATGCCTATACCAACCAGGCTTTATCTGAGCTCAGCCAGCTGGTAACCACCATTCTGCGTGTTCACGGCTCTAGTCATCCGGAATTATCGAAGCTTCATCGCTTGTTCCACTCCCTCAAGTTAGAATTGGAACAGCACTTTATTACTGAGGAAGAGGTAGTGTACCCCCTCATCAAGCAATATGAGAAAGATGGCTCCCGCGAAACCTTAGCTAAGGCCGTCGAGGTCTTCGACCAGCTGGAGAGTGAGCATGAAGGTGCCGGTGATATTCTGAAAGAAATGCGAGAAATTACGAGCGAATATACCCTGCCATCAGATGCTTGCAGTACTTTTGACCGAACCTACGCCTTACTGCAAGAATTGGAGACCGATCTCTTTCAACACATCCATTTGGAAAATACCATTCTGCATCCCCGCTTAAGAGCCGAGCTGAGTAAGGGTAGTTAGTAAATAGGGGCTAGGCGGTAATAACCTGCCTAGCCCTTATCTTTCTGGTCGTTGCTTAACGGGATCCGCCAGTTACGGAATAGAGTTCGGTATAGGTTAGCTTGCCATCCACTCGCTCCGACAGCATGAGGCTGACGGTGTCGGCGGTGGTGGTAAAGGGGGTACCCAAGAGCTGATTTTTGTCGGGTTCTCTATGGAGCCTTACCCGCCTAGCCAGTGTAACATGGGGTGAAAAAGGGCGGTTATCCAGAGGAAAGCCGGCAGCAGTAAGGAGCTGATGCAGTACTTTTTGCAGGGCAAACAAGCCTTGGTTATGCTCCAGGCCGATCCACCAGATATCGCCGTCGCGGCGTTGAAAGTAGCCCACATGGTCGAAGAGGAGGCGTAGACGGGGAACGTTTAGTTGATCCAGTATGCTTTGAATTTCCCCGACGCGCTCTGCTGCCACCTCTCCCAGAAAGGCGAGGGTCAGGTGTAGATTTTCCGGGCGGGAAAAACTCCCTTTCCCCCAGGCTTTAAGCCGCTGCTGTACGGCCAGCATGTTTTTCTTGGTATCCTCATCGAAATTGATAGCAATGAATAGGCGCATGCTTATCCCTCCTATAGCCGTGCCCGAACAGTTTTAGTATATCACTGATTTTAGGGTTGGGAGAGTTGGGACTAACCGGTTGCCAAGTTTTTCTTGACAATCCATTGGCGACCGTGTATAGTGCAAAATAATTTATGCACAGGGATGAAGGGGGAGGGAGTTTGGGTGGAAGATGCGGCGCAGGTGGTTAAAGATTACTATGATAGTTCGGTTATAGCCGAATGGGAACGGTTAGAAAGGCATCCCTTTGAGTATGAGTTAACTCGCCGGTATATCGATCGTTATATTAAACCGGGTGACAAGGTGCTGGACGTGGGCGGCGGTCCTGGCAGGTACTCGCTTTATCTAGCCGAGAAGGGCTGTGATGTGACCCTGGTGGACCTATCGGCGGGTAACATTGAGTTTGCCAAGCAGAAGGCCCGCGAGTACGGTGTTAACTTTAAGACCTATGTGGGAGATGCCCGGGAAATCGACGCCATTGTGGATGGGGAGTATGATCACGTTTTACTCATGGGGCCCTTGTATCATCTATTGGAAGAGGAGGATCGGGTTAAAACCATTGAGGCTTGTCTGAGGTTATTAAAGCAGGGCGGCACCATCTTTGTGTCACTCATTTCCTCATACGCCGGCATCATCTATGCCATGAAGTATGAGCCGCAAATGTTGTTAGAAGAAGGGATGCAAGAGCCGCTGCAACTCTTTATTGATGACCAACCCTTTGCTGGTGAAGGTTTTACTAAGGCCTACTTTATACGGCACAAAGACGTTTTGCCCTTTATGGCCCAGTTCCCGTTGCAGAAGCAGCACTACTTTGGTCAGGAGAGCATTTTAGCTCCCTGTGAAGAGAATATTAAGGGGCAACCAGCGGCAGTAATAGAGAAGTGGCTGGATGTGGCTGAGCAGGTGTGCGAGCGGGAAGAGCTACTCAGTTATTCGGAGCATCTGATGTATATCGGTAGAAAATTGTAGCTGTCGAAGCAGAGGAGAGCGCCGGTATGCGCGCTCCGTTAGTGATTAATAATCATCATCCTCGTCCTTGGACTGTATGCTACGTAGGAATCTAAACAGAAAGAAACTGCCCACGGCCAGCAAAACCGGCCAGGTCCGATCCCAAGCACTGATAGGTTCTTTATCTTCGGCTTGGGCAAGGACAGTGGTCAAGAGGCCCATCTGAGGTTGCACAGCAAAACGCGGTTTGGAGGCTGCGGCAACCAAATCGGCGGTTATTAGGCAAAAAGTGGCCACGAGGCAGAGTGCGATTAACTTTTGTTTCATCATAAACCTCCCCTGGGGGTACTTCGTTACTTAATATTACCATATGGGTGAACAAATAGGGAGCTAAGGGTAGCCTTTCACATGATATAGGGATTGATTGCGCAATGAAGGGGCGCGGGGTGCTTGCTGCAAGCACTCCGCGCCCCTTACTGCTAGAAGGAACTCATTTTGAAGTAGCGTGCTGTTGCTGAGAATATACGTGGGGGT
>JAAYGE010000230.1 GCA_012727835.1 Bacillota bacterium | reverse complement strand
CCCTGAACAGCACGACGCCGACTGGCTGCGGCATATCGTATTACAGGGGGATAGTTGGACCTTAGTTGAGCAATAGAGGGGGTAAGGGAAGAATGAATTGGCAAAGCCCTTATATCTTAGACCTCATTAAACGGGCTTTAGAAGAAGATATATGGACAGGCGACATTACTACCGAGTCTATAATTCCACCGGAGCGCCAGGCGGTGGCCCGGGTTTGGACCAAGGTGGATGGTGTTATCGCCGGTTTACCCTTGTTTAAACAGGTGTTCTTGCAAATAGATCCCACCCTGCAAGTGGAACTCCTAGTCGAAGATGGCCATGTGGCTACTGCCGGTACCACTTTAGCCCACATCCGCGGTTCCGCCCGTTCCATTTTGCAGGGAGAACGGGTGGCGCTGAACTTCTTACAGCGCCTTTCCGGTATCGCTACCCGTACTTCGCGCTTAGCAGATGCCATCAAGTTCTATCAAGGTCGAATAGTTGACACCCGTAAGACTACGCCGGGGCTGCGGCGGTTGGAAAAGTATGCGGTGCGGATAGGTGGGGGCTATAACCACCGCTTCGGTCTCTACGATGCGGTCCTTATCAAGGATAACCACATCGCGGTGGCCGGTGGTATTAAAGAAGCTATTACCGCCGTGCGTAGCCGCATCGGGCATACTACTAAGATAGAAGTAGAAGTAGAGAATTTGGAGCAGCTGAGTGAAGCGTTAGAAAGCCGGGCCGATATCGTCATGCTGGATAACATGTCGGTGGACATGATGAAGGAAGCTGTTAAAATGGCCCAAGGAAAAGCTATTCTAGAAGCTTCCGGTGGTATTACGGAGGATAATATTACGGAAGTAGCTAAGACGGGGGTAGACTATATCTCCATCGGCGCTCTGACTCACAGCGTTAACGCCCTCGATATTAGCCTGGATATTGAGTTGGAAGAAGGGTCACCGACCAATGATTAGGAAAAGGTGTAAATGGGGCCTGTTGGCCCCACCCCGTGGGGCCCAGGTCCCGCGGGTTTTTTCTTGAAAAGGGGGAGAGCCATGCTACTCGTAATCAATATGGGGAACACGCGTACCCATGCGGTGTATTATCAAGGGGGCCACAAGAGTCCCCACTTTGCTACGTCCACGTTGCCCCAGGTGGACCATTATGTTAATTGGCTGAAGGCCGTTTCGGTTTTAGCCCCTGAGCGTATCCTTCTGGCCTCGGTGGTCCCCTCGGCGGCGACCGCCCTAGCTACAGCTACTAAGGAAGTATGGGAGATGGAGCCTGAGTTGGTCAGACCCCGGGAGGATCTGGGCATTCGCTTCACCACCGTCGATTATAAGCACGATTTAGGGGCCGATCTTTTCGTCAATGCGGTGATCAGCCATCATGACTATGGTGGCAATATACTGAACGTGGATTTAGGTACGGCCTCCACCTTTTGTGTAATAAAGGATGGCCTTTACCTGGGTACCAGCATTGTGCCTGGGATGGAGCTTTCGATTAAGGCTATGATTCAAGGCACAGCCCTGCTGCAGGATTTTGCTCTGCAGAAAATGGATAAGGTAATTCAAGATAATACTACCGCTTGTTTGCAGTCGGGTATCTATTTCAGTTACTTTGAAATGGTGCGAGGTATGATTAGGCGTATTCAGGAGGAGGAAGGGCCGCTAAAAGTGGTGTTGACGGGAGGCATCGGCAACTTCCTCCACGACGAGTTGGCACCCTATGTGGATTACTTCCGTCCCGAGCTAACCCTGGAAGGCCTACAGCTGATAGCTCGTCTGTTGCCAAGGCTGGAGTGAGGCGCTACAATTAAATAGCTAGCCAGCGGCGGGTACCTTTCGGACTCGACAGGCTAGTAAGATCAATAAAATACGTCCGGTATTTGTGCCGTGGAAGGCCAAAACTGGAACGGAGGTGGAGCAAAAAATGAAGGTGTCCACCAGGCAGATCGTCGTGGTAGGCGTGTTAACCGCGCTGACGATCGCCCTTGGGGCATCGGGAGTGGGCTTGATCGGAGTCCCCACTCCTGCAGGAGCGGCCACTACTATGCATATTCCGGTGATTATCGGAGGCATATTAGAAGGGCCGCTGGTTGGTTGTTTCTTAGGTCTATTGTTCGGCTTGTTTACGTTGCATTTGGGACCAGCCATAGCCGTTATCCCGGCGCGGCTGCTAATCGGTGTGGCTGCCTATTATGCCTACCGGGCCACCTATTTGCTCGTAGAGCGTTGGTTGGGGCGCTCAGCGCCCATTGTGGCGGCAGCGGTAGCGGGGGCAGTAGGTTCGATAGTCAACACGGTGGGTGTTTTAGGGATGGCGGTCCTTATCGGTTTGTATTCGGTGGAAGTAGCCTGGTCCATAGGCTTGCTACATGGGGTGCCAGAAGCAATCTTGGCTGCTGTAGTTGCCGCCTTTTTGATTCTGCCTCTTTCACAGGTGACCAAAGGTAAATCTAAAGTTATAAGCTGAGTAAGGCATAGGGGCTAGCGCAAAAGTGAGCGCTAGCCCCTTTTAATTTAGCTCCCATTCCGGTTCGCTCTCCTTTACCTTAGCATAGGTGATACTTTCTTCTCCGAACCGGTTCTTTATCTTATCCATGGCTTGGGCCAATTTCTGTCGTTTTTCCTTCTCCGCTTGGCCCTCCAAGAATGATAATTGCTGGGTAGCCGTTGGGCTTAAATTTTGCAGGCTAATACCTATCAGGCGGACTGGTTGGCCGTTATAATTTTTTAGCAATAGCTCTTTGCCCGTCTGATAGATAACCTGATCCAAGTTGGTCGGTTCGGGCAGGCTGACGTGACGGGTGAGCGTAGTAAAATCGTGGTAACGCAGTTTAAGGGCCACCGTTCTGCCGTACAAACCGGCGCGGCGGAGGCGTCGCCCCACTTTTTCCGCCAAGTGGAGTAATATGGCTATTACCTGGTTCAGATCGCAAACATCGGTGGGGAAGGTGTGTTCGTGACCCATAGACTTAATTTCTGTTTCTGACATAACCGGGCGATCATCCTGGCCGGCGGCCAGCTGTTTTAAATGGTGGGCTTGGCCGGTCCCCACCACCCGGGCCAAAAGCCGGATGTCAAAGGCGGCCAGATCACCAATGGTGTCGATGCCCAGGGTCCTTAGTTTTTCCGCCGTTTTGGGGCCTACTCCCCAGAGTCGGCTGATAGGCAGGGGATGCAGGACCTGTTCTATTTCCTCCGGCTTAATCCAAACCAGGCCGTCGGGCTTTTGTAAATCGGAAGCGATCTTGGCTAAGAATTTATTATGGGCCAGACCGGCAGAGGCGGTAATGCCCACTTCTTGCTTGATCAATTCTTTAATTTTACGGGCAATAGTTAGGGGATCGCCAAAAAGGTTAGTACAACCGGTGAGATCTAAGAAGGCCTCATCGATGGAGATCGGTTCTACTAAAGGCGTAAAACGATGGAAGATGGCAAACACTTGGCGCGAAGCTGCTTTATATTTAGCCATGTTGCCCGGTAGAAAAATGCCGTGGGGGCAACGGCGGTAGGCTTCGGTCAGCGGCATGGCCGAGCGTACACCGTATTTGCGGGCCGCATAGGAGCAGGTAGAGACAACACCGCGCTGATCCGGCCGTCCGCCTATAATAACCGGTTTTCCGCGCAGTTCGGGCCGGTCCCGCTCCTCGATGCTGGCGAAAAAGGCATCCAAATCGATGTGTAAAATAGGACGCAGCTGGGCCATGTTCGCACCTCCTTGCGAACATTTGTTTTGTTTAATTATAGCATATGGGGCTCGGAGGGGGAACCGGGCGAAGCGAGCTCATTCCGACAGAGGTTTGGCCACAGGCGCGGCGCTCTAGTATGACCCCGGCCCCTACTGAAAAGCTAGTATGTTAGGGCTTCTAGGGGTAGTCCCGTTAGGCATATCCTGTAGCGGGAGGTGGAGGATTAATGAACGAATCCGCATTGTTGGCCCTGTTTGCCGCCCTGTGCTACGGAATTGCCCCCGTCTTTGAGAAAATCGGACTACAGCAGGCTGCGCCTCTAGCCGCCGTCTTTGTGCGCGCCGCCATTACCACCCTACTCACCGGTGTTCTTCTGATTACCCGCTCCGAGGTGCAGCCACTGGTAGGGTGGGGCAGCAAGACTTGGCTGGCTATTATCGCCAGTGGTGTGGTGGGAGTGCTTCTGGCCCAGGTCTTCTATTTTGCCGCCCTGCGCGGTGGCGATGTGGGGAGCGTGGCCCCCATAGCCGGCTCTTACCCCCTCTTTGCCTGCCTGCTGGCTGCCATCCTATTAGGGGAAAAGCTGACCCCAGGACGGGTTTTTGGGACCGTTTTAGTCTTCTTGGGTATTCTACTTTTAAGCTAATAAGCAACTTTTATTTGGCTAGAGCCAGTGGTACAATAAGGAACAGTGGAAACACTAGAATTAGGAGTGCAAAAATTTGACTGAACAGCAACAAATCGCCCTCGGGGCTAAATACTTAAGAGAAGGACGTTTAGTGGCTTTTCCCACGGAAACGGTTTACGGGCTGGGGGCCAATGCTTTCGACGCAGCAGCTGTAAACCGTATCTTCTTAGCCAAGGGAAGACCGGCCGATAATCCGTTGATCGTACATATTGCCGATTATGCTACTCTGCCGCAAGTGGTAAGTCGAGTCACGCCTCCGGCCCGGCGTTTGACGGATACCTTCTGGCCGGGGCCCCTGGCGATCATATTGCCCAAGAGCGAACAGATTCCCGCCATCGTCACGGCGGGCCTTAGCACAGTGGCCGTCCGTTGGCCCAACCACCCGGTGGCCAGTGAGCTGATTCGGCAAGCCGGGGTGCCGGTGGCGGCACCTAGCGCCAATCGCTCGGGGCGCCCTAGTCCTACTCTAGCCCAGCATGTGGCAGAAGACCTGGGCAGCCAGGTGGACCTTATTATCGATGCCGGCTCGGCAGCCATTGGGCTGGAATCGACGGTGCTCGACATGAGTGGGGACGAGCCTGTTTTATTGCGGCCGGGGGCCGTTACTGTTGAAGATTTAGAGCCCATAATTGGATCGGTCAAGATAGCCAGTGCCCGTCCAGCCCCCGACCAGCCGGTACGTTCGCCCGGTTTGAAATATACCCACTATGCTCCCCGTGCTCCCCTGTACCTATATCTAGGTGAACCGGGGGCAGTGGTACAAGCCCAACTGACCCGTATGGCCGAGTTGGAGCAGGCGGGGAAGCGGGTTGGTATTTTAACCTATAGCGAATTTCTAGACCGATTCCCAGCGGGACAAGCCTTGGCTCTAGGCCCCTATGACCAGCCGGCGGATGCAGCCCAAAACTTGTATCGGTTGTTGCGAGGTTTTGATGAGCTGGGAGTAGATATCATTTTAGCCCATGGCTATCCTTCAGCGGCCGGGTTAGGTTTAGCCTTGCAGAATCGTTTGGTCAAGGCGGCCGGTTTCCGCCTGCTATGGGTGTAAAGAAGGAGGGTTGCAGTTTGAATATTCTTTTCGTCTGTACTGGCAATACCTGCCGTAGCAGCATGGCCCAGGCTTTGCTGGAGCACATGGTGGCTGAGCAAGGGCTAACCCAGATAACCGTCCAATCGGCGGGCATTGCTGCCGAGCCGGGGGCCAAGGCATCCCCCATGGCAGAACAAGCTTTACGGGAGCTGGGTATAGACCTAACCGGCCATCGGGCTCAGGGATTAAACCAGGAACTGGTGGATTGGGCCGACCTGATTCTGACCATGACCCGGCGCCATAAGGAGTTTGTGCTAGACACCTTTCCTAGTGCCCTGGAGAAAACCTATGTGCTAAAAGAATTCTTATTGGGCCCCGCCGATGAAGAACAGGAGCAGACTCTCCATGAGTTGTATGCGGCTATGGCAGCTAAGAAGGAGGCCTTTGCAGCGGAAGTGCGACCTAATATCAGTGAACTGCAGGCGCGACGGGCCCAGCTGTTAGAGGAATTGGATGAGCTAGAGCAGCTGTTGGCTTATAGGCAAAGCCAATTATTAGAGCGGGTGCGGGATGAACGGGAAGCTATTACCCGTCTGGAGCGGGCTCGCGATGACATCGACGTGGTTGATCCCTTTGGACAACCGCTGGCGGTTTATCGGGCCAGCCGGGACGAACTAAGAGAAGCCCTTTCCCAATTACTGCAGAGGCTACAGAAGACAAATTAAGGTGCGGTGGGCGCGCTTGTACATTGGAGAAATGGTATTATATAATTAGTAAGGCAGACGCTGGAGAAAATTAGGCAGGAGATGAGGGCATGAGAGTCGCGTTAGCCAGCGATCATGGTGGCTATTTATTAAAAGAAGAGTTAAAGGCGGCTTTGACCGAGTGGGGCTATTCCATAGTAGATGTGGGCTGTGATTCAAGCGCATCGGTGGACTATGTGGATTATGCCGAAAAAGCAGTAGAGGCAGTGCTGAACGGGGATTGTGAGCGAGCCATCTTAATTTGTGGGACAGGCATTGGCATGTCCATAGCGGCGAACAAGTACCCCGGTATTCGGGCTGCCCTTTGTCATGACCAATTTTCCGCCCAAGCCACCCGCGAGCACAACGATAGCAACGTGCTGTGCCTCGGTGCTCGAGTGATCGGGTTTGGTCTGGCCCAGTCGATCGTGAAGGTCTGGCTAAATACCGAGTTTGTCGGGGGGCGTCACCAACGACGCATCGATAAAATCACATCTATCGAGAAAAGGTTTTGTCGACAATGAATATGGAGCGATTGACCCAAGAAATGGCCAATTTACTCGCCGAGTTTTTGCCCCAGGCTAAATTGCGACCAGGCCAGATTTTAGTTGTCGGTTGCAGTACTAGCGAGATTTTAGGCCATCGTATTGGTAAAGGATCTAGTGTAGATGTGGCTAAGGCTATCTTTCCGCCTCTGGAGCAGGCGGCTAGGCAAGAAGGTATCTATTTGGCCATTCAATGCTGTGAACACTTAAACCGCGCCTTAGTTATGACGCGGGAATGCTTGGAACGGTATAACCTGGAGGAAGTGAGCGCCATTCCCCAACCCGATGCCGGCGGTTCCTTGGCAGCCGTTGCCTACTCTAGTCTGCCCGACCCGGTGCTGGCGGAGAGAGTACAGGGGCATGCCGCCCTCGATATCGGTGATACCTTTGTGGGAATGCACCTGCGTCCCGTGGCTGTTCCCGTGCGTCTAAGTGTTAAGGCCCTTGGTCAGGCCCATCTGACCGCAGCCCGCACCCGCCCTAAACTCATCGGCGGCGAAAGGGCAGTCTATAAACAAAGAGAAGGAGTGTTGAAAACATGTCGCTAAAACTGGTCGATCCTGAAATCCACCAAGTGCTGGAAAGGGAACTAACTCGCCAGCAGGGTAACCTGGAACTGATTGCCTCGGAAAACTTTGTTAGCAAGGCAGTCTTAGAAGCGATGGGCTCCGTGCTCACCAACAAATATGCAGAAGGTTATCCTGGCCGTCGCTACTATGGCGGTTGCGAAGAGGTGGACGTGGCAGAGAATTTGGCTCGCGAGCGGGCTTGCGCCATCTATGGTGCTGATCATGCTAACGTTCAGCCCCACGCTGGTTCTATGGCTAACATGGCCGTATATTTCACCGCTCTTAACCCTGGTGATACCATCCTGGGTATGAACCTGTCCATGGGTGGTCACTTGACCCACGGCAGCCCGGTTAACTTCTCGGGTATCCTCTATAACATAGTTCCTTATGGTGTTGATAAAGACACCGGTCTTATCAACTACGACGAAGTTCGTGAATTAGCCGAAAAACATAAACCAAAACTAATCGTGGCCGGTGCCAGCGCTTATCCACGCGCTATCGATTTTGCTAAGTTCCAAGAAATTGCCGAGTCGGTCGGTGCCCTGCTGATGGTAGACATGGCCCATATCGCCGGTTTAGTAGCAGCTGGCCTGCATCAAAACCCGGTACCCTACGCCGATTTCGTGACCACAACCACCCACAAGACTCTCCGTGGTCCTCGCGGTGGTATGATCCTCTGCAAGTCCAAGTGGGCTAAAGCCATCGATAAGGCCGTATTCCCGGGTATGCAAGGCGGCCCACTCATGCATATCATTGCTGCTAAGGCTGTGGCTTTCAAGGAAGCCATGACTGATGAGTTCAAGGCTTACCAGCAGCAGGTTGTGAAGAATGCTAAGGCCCTAGGCGAAGGCTTGCTAGAGCGGGGCTTTGACCTGGTATCGGGCGGCACCGACACCCACCTACTACTGGTTGACTTGCGCAGCAAGAACCTGACCGGTAGGAAGGCCGAGGCCGTGCTCGACGAAGTTAAGATCACCGTCAATAAGAATACCGTACCTTTCGATCCAGAAAGCCCGTTTGTAACCAGCGGTATCCGTATTGGTACGCCGGCTATGACCTCCCGTGGTCTCAAGGAAGACGATATGCGCACTGTTGCTACCCTCATCGCCGACGCTCTCGAGAACCCAGACAACGAGACCGTCTTGGCCAAGGTGCGCAAGGGCGTGGCCGAACTTTGCGAGGCCTATCCGCTATATAAGTAGTTTTTAGCTAATGGGCGCATGCCGTTCTAGGGCGGCATGCGCTTTTGTTAAGTCTTTCACTTTGAAGGGGGTACCACTATGGCTAAAGTTCACATTCTAGACCACCCGCTAATTCAGCATAAATTGACCTTTATTCGTGACAAACATACCGGTTCTAAGGAATTCAGAGAATTGGTGGAAGAGCTGTCCATGCTTATGGCTTATGAAGTATCCCGTTCTTTACCCTTGGAAGATTACGAGGTGGAAACACCGATTACTAAGACGAAAGCGCGGGTAATAGCAGGCAAGAAGCTGGGCATCATCCCCATACTGCGAGCCGGTTTGGGTATGGTCAATGGCATGTTGCGCCTGGTGCCGGCAGCTAAGGTGGGCCATATCGGACTATATCGTGATCCGAATACGCTACAGCCGGTGGAGTATTATGCCAAACTGCCCTCTGATATCGCCGAGCGGGATCTGATAGTGGTAGACCCCATGTTGGCCACCGGCGGTAGTGCAGTGGCAGCCATCGATTACTTAAAAGCCCAAGGAGCAACCAGCATCAGTTTTGTGTGTCTAATAGCTGCCCCGGAGGGTGTGGAAAAATTCCATGCGGCCCATCCCGACGTGGATATTTATACTGCCTCCTTGGATGCGTGCTTAAACGAGCACGCCTACATTGTTCCCGGTTTAGGTGACGCGGGAGACCGGCTTTTTGGCACCAAGTAGGTGGCACCATGCGGGTTAGTTGGGACGATTATTTTATGGAGATTACCCGGGTGGTGGCTACCCGCTCCACCTGTTTGCGACGCCAGGTGGGGGCCATTCTAGTTAAAGACCGCCATATTATCGCCACCGGGTATAACGGAGCACCGCGGGGATTGGCCCATTGCGCCGAGGTGGGGTGTCTACGGATGCAGCAGGGCGTTGCTTCCGGTGAGCGCCATGAATTATGTCGGGCCCTGCATGCGGAGCAGAATGCTATCATCCAGGCTGCCGTGTCTGGCGTGTCTATCAAAGGCGCCACCCTGTATGTGAATGTGTTTCCCTGTTCCCTGTGCGCTAAGATGCTGATCAACAGCCGTATTGAGCGGGTGGTTTATCAAGCCGATTACCCGGACCAATTATCCCATGCATTGCTACAAGAGGCCGGAATTGAGCTAGTACAGCACAAACCGACCAGCGATGGGTGTAACTAGCCATCGGGGCATAGGTATTTATTAGGAGTGCTAAGAGGCTATCGCAAACATTGCTTGTGATAGCCCCTGTTATGTTGACAGGCCGGGGTCACACATAACGCTATGCGTATGTTCAAGGGCCTGGTAACCGCGGTGTTTACTGCCGGGTAGACCTTTAAGGGCGCGAGGGGGTCACGTAAGCACTAGTTGCGCCAACTAGTGCTCTAGCCGAGTCCCTAGACTTCAATTGCCAACAGTGAGAGAGCTCATGCGGGCCATATTGGAGTTTGTACCCTGCCCTCTGTTGGAGTTGGCCAAAGGCCCATTCTATTTGACTTACACCGAATCCCTTTTGTAGAATGAAGGGCAAAGTAAGGAATTAGATCGGAGGAAACTTTATGCTCCCTAAAGTGATGACTATTTTCGGCACCAGGCCCGCGGCCATCAAGATGGCTCCCCTAGTTAAGGCTTTGGAGGCCAGTCCGCATCTGCAGGCTATCACTTGTGTTACTGCTCAGCATCGGGAGATGTTGGATCAGGTATTAGAGTTGTTTGCTATTACTCCCGACTACGACCTGGATATTATGCGCCAACGACAAAGCCTTAATGGCACCCTGCGGAGGGCCTTGGAGGGTTTAGAAAGGGTTTTTGAAAAAGAGCGCCCCGACTTGGTTTTAGTCCACGGCGACACCCTCACCACCTTTGCCGGTGCTTTGGCCGCTTTTTACCAGAAAACGGCCGTCGGTCATGTGGAGGCGGGCTTGCGCACCTTTGACAAATACCTACCTTTCCCGGAAGAAATCAATAGACGGCTCACCGGAGTGCTAGCCGATTTGCACTTTGCTCCTACTAACGTGGCTCGGGACCATCTCTTGGCTGAGGGAGTTTCCCCCGATATTATCTATGTTACCGGCAATACGGTTATCGATGCCCTACGCACCACGGTGCGAGATGATTATACCTTTATCTGTCCCGAGCTAAGGCAGCTGGCCCCCTCATTACGCACCATTGTGGTGACTTTACATAGGCGGGAGAACTGGGGAGAACCGATAGCCGCTGCCTGTCGGGCTATTAAACGCCTGCTAAAGGCAGTGCCCGATGCTCAGGTGGTCTTCGCCGTTCACCTCAATCCCATAGTAAGGGAAACGGTCTTTGACATTTTGGGCGGGGAGGAACGGGTGCTCCTCGTGGACCCCTTAGTGGCTACCGATTACCATAATCTTGTTGCCCGCTCCTATCTGGTACTTTCCGATTCGGGCGGAGTGCAAGAGGAAGCGCCGTCCTTGGGTAAGCCGGTATTGGTCGTTCGTACTGTTACTGAACGGCCGGAGGCGGTGGAAGCTGGCACGGTGCGTTTGGTGGGAATCGAGGTAGAAGATAATTATCAGGAGACCTTGAACCTGCTTACCGATCGGTCCGCTTATGAGGCTATGGCTCAAGCCAAAAATCCTTATGGTGACGGCTTTGCCTCCCAGCGGATTGTACAAGCTATTGAGTTCTACTTTGGCAAACGCGACCAGCGGCCAGCCGACTACGTATAATCTCGGTGAAGGCGGTTAACTTTTTCACAATGCAGGAAGTGGCGGTAATGGGTGGAATTACATAGCGGTGATACTTGTATACAAAATACATGAGGTGCGCAATTTCCGGTTGCTATTTTCTGTTTATATGGTAATAATAAGCAGGGTGATACCATGTGGCGGCAACTACTTTATGCTTTAGGGTTGGTGACCCAGCTGGGGCTGGCCATTGTAATCAGTGCTGGCCTAGGTTGGCGAGCCGGCCTTTGGTTGGACACCCGTTTAGGTAGAAACACCTTTTTCTCAATCATTGGGTTGGTGCTCGGCCTTGCTAGCGGCTTTAACATCGCCTACCAGCTGCTCAGGCGGTTTTTAACCGATGGAGGTTTGGATAATGAGTAACTGGAATAGTGTGCCTGAAATGCAGCGGTCCGTTCGCTCCAGTGTACTCAAAATTGCTGGTGCCTTGATAGCAATAGCGCTAATGGGGCGACAGTTAGGTATTGCATTCGGTTTGGCCATCGGAACCTGTCTGTCTCTCTGGCAGTTTAGTCAGATTATTAATTCTGTGGCCAAGATATTACAGAAGCCGAAAGCCCAAGCTCAAGTCCACGCGGCTTCCAGTTATGTAATGCGCTATTTGATCATCGCTGGAATGTTAGCTCTGGTATATTTCACAGAAGAGATAAACTTTTTTGCTACCTTTATCGGACTACTTATGGTTAAGATAGTGATAATAGGCTGGGCCGTACGGCAAGCCTTACGCGAAGGAGGCGCAGCCTACCTGCGCCAACTGATACGCACGCCGAGTAGAAGGGGGGGAGATTAATCTATGGATGACATCATGCGGGCTCAAACGGTCTATTTTAATATTGGCCCTTTTGAGGTTAATGAAACGATTGTTGCCTTATGGGTGGTCTCACTAATTATGTTGGTGGGAGGTTTTCTGTTGACCAGAGGGAAGTTTTCCTGGTTACCTAAAGGCCGGCAAAACGCTATAGAAACATTGGTAGAATCTATCGATTCTTTCGTTGGTTTTGTAATGGGTGACGAGCGTCGGTTTTTTACACCGTTTATAGGCACTCTGATGGTGTTGCTTCTATTGTGTAATACGGCGGGCCTCTGGTCTTTCGGATTACTGCGACCACCTACAGCCGATATTAATATGACTCTTGGCTTGGGGCTCATTTCCTTTTTCTTAATCAATGGCTATGCCATCAAATCCCATGGATTAGGGGGATATTTAAAGGGATTTGTTAGTCCTTTCTTTCTGCTCTTACCCATGAACGTGTTTGGTGAATTGGCCAAGCCAATATCTTTAGGAGTGCGTCTTTTTGGTAATATTTTTAGTGGTTTAGTGATCGGGGGGCTGATCTATTCGGCATTTCCCTTTCTCGTGCCAATTCCAATACATATTTACTTTGACCTTTTCTCAGGGGTATTGCAGACAGCTGTGTTTTCAATCCTTACCATGGTCTTTATAGCTATGGCAATGGATTAACAAACAATTGTCGTTAAAAGGAAGGAGGAGGCAAGAAGATGGAGTGGAATTCTTTTGCAGTTGCAGCTTTTGGAGTTCTAGGAGCAGGTATCGCCATGATTGCTGGTATCGGTCCGGCCATTGGCCAGGGATATGCAGCTGGTAAGGGTGTGGAAGCTGTTGGTCGACAGCCGGAAGCCCAAGGCAAAATAATGCTAACCATGGTCCTAGGACAGGCTATCGCTGAAACAACTGGTATTTACGCTCTAGTCATAGCTTTCATGCTTGTCGGCCTAGCACGTACTGTTATTGGTTAGAGCTTCTGCGATTAGGGTTGCTCCAAACGGAGCAGCCCTAATACAGTAGTAATTACCACCCTAGCCTTTTAGTCAAGGAGGCCATGGATTATGGATATAAACATTCCACAGATTGTTTTTGTTATCATCAACGTTGTAGTGCTATATGTCCTTATGGCTAGGTTCTTCTTCCGTCCAGTTAAAGAATTTTTGGACAAAAGAGCACAGCATGTAAGAAATCAAATCGAAGCTGCTGAAAGTAACCGGGCAGAAGCGGCCGAGCTATTGGCTACTTATGAAGAGAAGCTACGTGAGGCTAAAGATGAGGCGCGGCGTATTATTGAAGAAGCCACTAAACAGGCAGCCAGCACGCGGGCTGAAATCGAGGCCGAGGCTCGCCAGCAGGCGGAACAAATGCTGAAACGGGCTGAAAGGGAAATCAGGTTAGAACGCGATAAGGCGCTGGCTTCCTTGCGGGATGAAGTTGGAGAACTTTCGCTACTGGCGGCAAGCCATGTTTTGGGGCAAAAGTTAGATCTGGAAACCGATCAGCGGCTAGTCCGCGAATTCCTTGCGGGGATGGAAAACACCCATGTCCAGTAGAGTAATTGCTAAGCGCTATGCGCAAGCCCTTTTTGACGCCGCCAGGGAACAAGATTTGGTAGAAGCCGTAGCCGACGATTTGGCCGCTCTCATGCAGGCACTGACAGCAAGCCCCGAATTGGAGCGATTTTTTTTCCATCAGCGTTTAACTGGAGATAAGAAGCAAGCTCTGCTGATGCCGGTTTTGCAAGAGATCCTACATGAGCAAATCACCCGGAATTTTATTTTGCTTTTATGGCAGAAAAAAAGAGAATCCGAATTGGTTGGCATCGTTGACGCCTATCAGGCGGCTCTTAGAGAGGCCCGGGGCCAGTTGGTGGCCGAAGTAACGGCTACCCGTCAACTGGGCGCCAGTGAACTGGAACAGTTGGGGCAACAGGTTAAGAAGATGACCGGTTGTCAGGCTGTGGAGCTGCAGACCAAAGTCGATAAATCCATATTGGGCGGCGTGGTGCTTAGAATTGGCGATAAGGTGTATGATGGCAGCCTAGCCCGCCGCTTGCAGCAGCTGCGCCAGAAATTACTGCAGGCACAAGTTCATCAGTCAGGGGTGAGTAGTTGATGCGACTAGGACCT
>JAAYGE010000229.1 GCA_012727835.1 Bacillota bacterium | reverse complement strand
GTAGGGGCGCTACCCTTAAGGGCGGTATATCTCGCACAAACAGGGAATAGGTGAGGCTAATGGCAGCCAATGCTAAAGTGGCCAACACCAATAAACTGCGCCCCATCTGCCGCTGAATGTTTAGCATTCCCAGCCGGACAAACATCCGCATCACCTCCCGCCACATTGTATTTCGGCATCCACCCAATACTTTCCTTGTTTGTTCAGAAAAAAAACTATACTAAGATAATTTGTGTTATATTAGGCTCGCCGGTCACCCAAAAAGATTTAAACCTTCTTTAGGATAGAAGAGAGGGTAATATTCTTTCTCTAGAGTAGCTGATCTGGTGCTCTGTTTAAGTATGGATGGCAAAAGAGTATTTTAAGGCGCCTCAGGATGCTGAAACGAGCATGATTACCTTCATTTATCGGAGAAAAAATAGTACGACATAGCCATTAATAAATGCTGCTTGAATAATTGACATAAGTTTAATTTGAAAATTGAACAACTGGGCAATAAAGTATGATATACTAATAATGGGAAAACTAACTGGTGTATTTTTAACAATAAACCTTACCCGATAAGTGAGAAATTTATTAAACCCTGTGCGCTATTATATGATTGGGGGATTGATATGAGAAGAAATGTATGGATTGCTAACGATTGTGGGTATATAACCTTCCGGAATGCCAAAGCCTTTTTTGAGACATCGGTTGAGAAATATAAAGGCAAGGCCACTTTATGGATAGACCGCTATGGTTACCGCGAGGAAGCCGATCCCAATCACCTAAAAGCTCTATACATTGAAGTTGAGAAGATACTGGAAAGCGAGGGTATTAAGCAGATTAGACTGCGAGCGTCAGATAATCAAGAACTGGACTTATGGACTGATTTAGGTTTTGAGGCGGAGCTTAAGACAACTAGTGGTGAAGGAACCGAAAGCACGATTCTGCTAAAGAGTTTGCACAAGCCTTTCTCCGAGCTAGTGAAGAAGTTTCGCGATGCTTGCAAGGGACGCTGTAGAGAGGTTCTCGCGCTCTTTGGGAGACGTTGGGTGCCCAAGAAGTGTCGTGGTTAGAATAACTTTGGCTGGTGTATCTTCCAATCTGCGGAACCCGAGTCAGTCTTGCGGCCACTGCATAGTAGACGATCAGAACCGCCATCGAAGGAAGGGGTGATGGTTTAGTAATGAAAGACTGTCAACCACACCAGACAAAAGCCTTTTGTCTGGCTTTGATTGGGGCTTTAATAGCTGTTGCCTGTACCCCCAACGCACCCGGAGGCCCCCAAGTGAACGCAGGTCTTGACCCTGCTACCGTAGTAGAAATCGTCGGCGATAGCAGCAGTGCCCTTGTAATTACAGATATGGGCGAGTTATGGGCCACCGGTTTGAATCATTCCGGACAACTAGGAATCGCCCTTGATGATAGCCGCTTAGTAAAAGTAGAACCGAAACCGCCAGTAGACAGCCCACCACCTTATCCAACCTATGACATCGTTCCTGGTTACCTACCCAGCCCGATTAGAATAGCCAACAATGTTAAGCAAGCTGCTATGTTAAATGATGCTAGTGCCTATCTGACCAATGACGGCCAATTATGGGTTATGGGCTATGAAAATACCTTAAAATACTTTCCTAAAGTACGCCGCGAATTGGCTAATAGAACGCAGGGCCCCTATCCCCAGAATATCATCCGCCCGTTGAAAGTAATGGAAGAAGTGCAAAAGATAGTTGCCAGCAACCATCTACTTATCTTGAAAGAAAATGGTGATCTGTTTGGCGTGGGCGAGAACCACTGGGGTGAGTTAGGCCATGGGCAATTGTTTACTGATCCCATACTCATCGACCAAGATGTTGTCGATGTTTTTGCCGGCGACGGCATGACCTTCTACCTTAAAGATGATGGTCTATATGGCTGCGGTCGTAACTTCTGGGGTGAGCTCGGTTTTGGCGAGCCCACCTTGAAGGAGTATTACGTTCACTCCCACGAGGACCCGCCCCACAGTGCTCGCATGAATTACCCGCCCCAGCTGCTAGCTACCGACGTGCAGAGTGTGTATAGTGCAGGCTATACCACACTGCTGCTTAAAACCGACGGCAAGCTCTATATGCTGGGCAAGAATATTGCCAATGTCTACCGAGATGGGTCCGCGTATCAGACTAGGCCCCAACTGATTGCCGAAGATGTGCGCAAAATGGGCATAGCCACCCTCGAATGGGGGGAGCAAGCGTTGATTATTCTCACCAACGCCGATCAGCTGCTCGCCTGGGGTAGTAATCTAGCTAGGCTTGGCGTGCAGAGTGCCGGCGAACAGTGGGCTGAAATTGCCGCCGACGTTAAGGACTTCTGGACCACGCCCAACCT
>JAAYGE010000228.1 GCA_012727835.1 Bacillota bacterium | reverse complement strand
GATTACAGCTGGGTGGTGATTTTAGCTATGGAATTTATGACTGCTCTCAGGGCCGGATAGTGGCGCAAAAACATGTGCCTAAAAAGCAGCTAAATATTATCGAAGGCGTCTATAGTATGCACCCTAAATTTGGTGATCCTTATACGCTTAAAGCTTTTATGACGATTGATCCGAACACTCAGAGTGAGCGCATTAAGCAAAGAAACGGTGCCAAAATGCACCGTCGCTTTTTGGAGGAATGGATTCCCTTAGAAAACAAGTATTTTGCCACCTATAATATTGTTCAACGGGCCGATCTCATTCTTTCCCTGTAAGAAGTTGTTCCACTTCGGCCACCGCCAAAGCCACCGCTTCGTTGAGGCTGATCTCCTTCAGGCCCACGATGGTAGTATGGCATCTATTAACAGGCAATAATATTTTTTGTGCCCGACTTTGACATATGGCTTGCGCCATCTTAGGCGTTTTTTCCCCTAACAAAGCGTCGGCGATGATGATGCCTAACGGCCCCACAATGACATCCGCCTGCCGAGCATTGACAATGACCGGGTTTTCACCGGTTGCTCCCGCGTCGGCTCCCGCCTTCAGCATGGTAGCGGTGGCTATACTATTAGTGCCAATAGCAATAAGCGGCACCTGGGGCAGGCGGGCTTTTAGCTGTTCCACAAGCATCTTTCCTATTTTGCCACCCTGGCCATCTATAACTACTATCATATTTTCACTTCCTTAGTGTTATTCACTTATTCAAATTATACCATGGCAACGTTAAGTAACGGGGACTTCACATTTAACCTGTTTACATTTAACCTGTTTAATTGTTAGTATAAATATAGTTTCTATTAGAGGGGTGGAGAGCCATGAACCTGAGTATCTTTGACGTTATCGGGCCGATCATGATTGGTCCTAGTTCCAGCCATACGGCCGGGGCGGTCAAACTGGCCCGGACAGCGTCCCTGATTGCGGCCAAACCTTTTACCCATGTGGACTTTGCCCTTCACGGCTCCTTTGCCAAGACGGGAGTTGGGCACGGTACTAAGCTGGCTCTGTTGGCGGGGGTTTTGGGTATTACTAAGGATGATGAGCGCATAAAGAAAAGTCGAGAAATTGCCGCGGCCCAGGGTATTTCCTATACCTTCTCTGAGGTAGAGCTGGATGATGTGCATGAAAATACGGCCATGATCACCTTTACCCATACCGACTCAACCAAGAGTACTATTATCGGTTGCAGCATAGGCGGAGGTCGGATTTTAATCACCAGCATTGACGGTATGGCTGTGGAGTTGGCGGCCGAACAGCCCACTCTGGGCATCCAGCAACGCGATGAGCAGGGAGTTATTAGCCAGGTTAGCCAAGTGCTAGCCGATAATAACATCAATATTGCCATCATGCGGGTTTCCCGTAAAGCTAAACGGGATGTGGCTACCAACGTCATCGAGACTGATGAAAGAATACCGGCTGCCGGCGCTGAACAGTTGGCGGCTTTAGATGTGGTGCATTCAGTCCGAGTCATTCAATAGGAGGCGGGAGCATGTATCATTCTCTACAAGATTTGATTGATCAGGCCAATAGTAGGCAGGTATCTTTAGCACGCATAGTACTAGAAAATGAAATGGCTCTCTCCGATAAGACGGAGGAAGAGGTATATGAACTCCTCGACCGCCATTATGAAGTAATGGTAGCCAGTGCCCAGCGGGCCTTGACCCAGCCACAGGAGATGGTGGGGGGGCTTATTAAAGGGCAAGCCGCTCGGCAGTATAAATACCAGAATCCCCTCTGTGGCGAATATTTAAATAGGCTGATGGCCATGGCCCTCTCTGGCAGCGAAGTGAATGCCTCCATGGGATTGGTGTGTGCAGCCCCCACCGGTGGGGCTAGCGGCATATTGCCAGCCGTGCTACTGGCCACCGGAGAAAAATTGGGTAGCAGCCGACGCCAGTTGTTGGACGCCCTCTTGGTAGCTTCCGGCGTAGGCGCGGTTATCACTAAGAATGCCACCGTATCCGGAGCCGAAGGGGGTTGTCAAGCCGAGTGCGGGGCCGCGGCCGCCATGGGGGCAGCAGCCGTTGTCTTCTTATCTGGTGGTAGCCCTGAGGCTTGTGCCCATGCGGTAGCCATCGCTTTGATGAACTGCATGGGGCTGATCTGCGACCCGGTGGCCGGCATGGTACAGCTACCCTGCGCCTATCGCAATGCTTCCCAAGCTGTTAACGCCATCATCAGTGCTGATTTGGCTTTAGCGGGGCAGAGCAGTGTTATTCCTGCCGACGAAGTAATTGAGGCCATGTACCGGGTAGGCCGCATGTTGCCGGTTGAACTGCGTGAGACGGCCCTCGGTGGTATCGCTGCCAGCAAGACGGCGAAGGAGATCGCTAAACAGCTAGCAGAGCAGGACACAAACGATTAATTGGTCAGAATTGTCTCGCCTAAAAGGCTTTCATATGTTACTGTGAAGAAAAGAGGAGAAAGGGGCGAGGCATAGTGTGGAAGGAATTTAAGTCTTTTGCTTTTAAGGGCAATGTTTTAGACCTAGCTATCGGTGTAATCATCGGCGGTGCCTTCGGTAAGATAGTTACTTCTTTGGTTAACGACATCATCATGCCTTTGTTCGGAGTTATACTCGGAGGTTTGGACTTCACCAGCTTACAAATAAAGGTGGGCGAGGCGGCCATCAACTATGGGCTTTTTATACAGTCGGTAGTTGACTTTTTGATCATATCCGCCTGTATCTTCTTGTTTATTAAGATGTTAAGCCAGCTCAAGCGGAAAGAGGAGGAGAAGCCCGCTCCGCCGCCGGCTCCTAGTCCAGAGATTGCGCTGCTGACCGAGATCCGCGATTTATTAAAAGAGAGAAGTTAAAAATTGACTAGTAGGCTATCGCGAAACTATTTGCGATAGCCCGTTGTATATACTGGCCGTGGTGGTCATAATAGAGTGCATGGGCCGGAGGCTCTTAAGCCCACGAAGCTAAGAAGCCAATTTCGGGTCCTAGTGTATAATGTATTTAAGGCAGCTTAAACAAACAAAGGGGGCTTTATGTGTGAACGTCAAGTTCATAGTCAACCCCACATCCGGTAGACAGATGGTACAACAGAATGTGGACGGAGTAGCAGAGCAGCTTGTGCAGGAAGGCCTATGGCGAAACGGTGACATCTTTTACACAAGGGCGAGAAACGATGGTTATGAGGCGGCCTTCGATCTAAAGG
>JAAYGE010000227.1 GCA_012727835.1 Bacillota bacterium | reverse complement strand
TTACCAATTTGCTGGGTCATGGCAAGGCCGGGCAGGTGCACCATCACCGATGCCCGTAGCCCAGTCCCCAGATTGGTGGGACAAGCGGTTAAATAGCCCCGGGTGGCATCAAAGGCGTATTCCAGCCTACTCTCCAACAAATCGTCCACCTGGCTAGTGCGTCGCCAACATTCTTCCAACTGAAAACCGGGGTATATACATTGGATACGTAAATGATCTTCTTCATTGAGCATAATACTGATCGCTTCGTCGTCGCTTACCAAGAGGGCCGCTCCCGGATGTTCACTGCGCGCAAAATCGGGGCTGATCAAATGCTTTTCTATCAATACCTGTCTATCCAGCTGCCCGATGTCGGCCAACGACAAAAACTCGAAAGATCCCAAATCACCGCGGCTACTGCCTAAAGTAAGTAAATCTTGCACCTGGCGCAGCATTTGGCGGGCACCATTGGCATCCAGCAAGTGGGGAAAGGGGAACCCGCGCAGATTACGGGCCAGCCGTACGCGACTAGTTAGCACCACATCGGGTTCAGGCCCCGTCTCCACAATCCACTTACTCTTTAGAGAGCGAAACAGATCTCTAGCCATCGGCCCTACCTCCCTGTTCCTTGGCCAATCGTTGCCTGAGATCTTTCAACTGATCCCGCAACACGGCCGCCTTCTCGTATTCCTCCCGTTCCACAGCCGCCTCTAGCTCCCGCTCTAAGCGACCTATTTCTCGTTCCAATTTCAGAGTACCACCTTGGCGCCCCGGCACCTTACCGGTGTGGTTGCTGGTACCTTGAATACGCCGCAATAGGGGCTCCAACTGGCGCTCAAAGGCGGTATAACATTCACCACAGCCTAAGCGGCCGGTTTGGCGAAACTGGGTGTAAGTCAAACCGCATTTAGGACACTGGCTGACGTCGGCGGCCCTTTTTCCTACCTGCCGACTGGGGCTACCCATATCTAACAGGCTGGCCAGCAAATTATTGATGGAAAAACCGGGCTCAAAACCTAGGGTGAAATCCAATTCTCCCTTTTCCCGGGCACATTGCTCGCATAAATGGTATTCGGTCTTCTGATCATTGACCACCTTGGTGTAATGCACCGTGGCCGGTCTTTTTTTACATTGCTCACATAACATGGCGGAGGACCCCCTTCCCACTATTTATAGGGTGCGATAGATAGCAACCAACAATGAGCGCAATATATTGGCTCGCAACATATCACTCCAAGGTTGTCTAACATTCAACACGTCCCGATCTATAACGGCGGTCATCATGGCGGCTTCCCGCTCGGAAACGATGCCATGGCGCAGTAGTCGCTCAACGATGGCCTCGGCTTTCCGCTGACTAATAGTTTCTCCGATTGTATCCATAAGTACTTGCCAATCGCTTTCCGGATCTATGTCCAGCATAGTTATGCGCACATAACCACCGCCCCCGCGTCTAGTTTCGACTATATAACCGTGTTCCAAAAGGAAACGGGTGGACAATACGTAATTAATTTGCGAAGGAGCGCAAGAAAAAGCCTCGGCCAGTTGGTTTCTTCTGATGGCAACGGAGCCGGTTTCACTCTTGGCTAGTAGTTGTTTTAAATACTGCTCGATGAGATCAGCCAAATTGGCCATTTCCATCTCCCCTCCTGACCTTCTTTGACCTTAATGTCATGATATACCAAGTTTATGGAGAATGCAACCCCCAAGAGTCAGTTTTTGCTCAATTTAAGGTAAAAAAACAGCCCCTAAGGATAAGCCTTAGGGACTGAAATTAACGAAATTAGTCTTCTTTCTTGGCGGCAGCGATAACTGCTTCCGCAATGTTGGCCGGCACTTCCTCATAAGAGGCTTCCGTCATGGTGAAGGATGCCCGACCCTGGGTCATAGAGCGCAGATCGGTAGCATAGCGGAACATCTCGGCCAGGGGTACCATGGCGCGTACTACCTGGAAGTTGCCCTGGGGATCCATGCCCAAGACCCGACCCCGCTTCTTATTTAGGTCACCGATAATGTCACCCATGAATTGTTCAGGCACCGTAACTTCCACGTTCATGATGGGCTCTAGCAAGACCGGACGGCACTCCATAAAGCCCTTCTTGAAAGCCATAGAGGCGGCAATCTTGAAGGCCATTTCGGAGGAGTCCACCGTATGGTAAGAACCATCTACTAAAGCCACCTTCACATCCACCACCGGAAAACCGGCTAGCACGCCCTCTTCCATGGTTTCCTGTATACCCTTCTCAACGGCTGGGATATACTGGCGTGGCACAGCACCACCAAAGATCTTGTCTTCAAAGACAAAACCTTCGCCCGGTGCGGAGGGCTCCATCTCTAGCCATACATGGCCATACTGACCTTTACCGCCCGACTGTTTCTTATGCTTACCTTCAACGCGGGTGCTACCCCGGATGGTTTCGCGATAAGGTACCTTCGGAGTGGTTAGTTCCACTTCGGCGCCAAACTTGCTAGCCAGCTTGCTGGTGATCACATCCAGATGCAAGTCGCCCATACCGGAAATGAGTAACTGCTTCGTCTCCGTATCGCGGCGCACCCGCAATGTGGGATCCTCTTCCACCAGTCGGGCCAGACCACTAGATACCCTTTCCTCATCGCCTTTGCCCGTAGCTTCCACGGCCAAGGACATAACCGGATCGGGGAAGCTAATAGCAGCATACTGAATCGGTTTATCCTTATCGGCTAGGGTATCACCAGTGGTGGTGACG
>JAAYGE010000226.1 GCA_012727835.1 Bacillota bacterium | reverse complement strand
GTGCGGATGAAAACGGGCGCATCACCGATGCGCCCCTACGAAACGAGTGGCGTGCGGTGCCTAACCCTCAATTTCGAGGTGTTGGTAGGGGCCACCCGATGGCCGGCCAGTAGGGATTTTTCCACGTAATTTGCGTACTCTTCTGATTAGGTGTGATCGGCAGCCAGGAGGAACAGCGAGCGCAGCAAATATGTTGTAGGCGCGACAGCAACATCGCAGGTGTTGCTAGAACACATCGGCGAGGCACCTCTACCAAAGGTGCGGATGAAAACGGGCGCATCACCGGTGCGCCCCTACGAAACGGGTGGGGTGCGGTGCCAAACCCTCAATTTCGAGGTGTTGGTAGGGGCCGCCCGATGAGCGGCCCGTAGGGTGCTCTATATGAAAGGACAAAGGTGCGGCGCATATACGCCGCACCTTAATGCTAAGATTCAGCCACCACTTTGATACACTCTCTGAGACCAGCCACGATGGTCTCCAGAGGCATGCTGGGTGTGGTGGTGTGTTTGTCGATGACCTGCTCGGGCAGGTAGGGGATATGGATAAAGCAAGATTTCAGATTCAAGTTGTTGGTAACCGCATGGTGGCGCACGGAGTAGGCCAGGTAGTTGCACAGATAGGTACCGGCCGTATAGGAAACGGCGGCGGGAATGTGAGCTGCCTTCATGGCCTCCACCATTTGCACCACTGGCAAATTGGTGAAATAACCATCGGGGCCACCGGGCACGATGGGCTCAAAGGTTTTGGTAACACCGGCGTTGTCTTTACCGTTCATCAGGTTGATACCGATATATTCGGGAGTTATTTTGGCGCGGCCGCCGGCTTGGCCCACGCTGATCACCACGTCGGGCTGATGTTCATCAAGGGCGGCAATAAGTTTGGGCATAACCTCATCCCAAACCACGGGAAGTTCGGCGGCCACCACCTGGGCGCCGGCGATGGTTTGCCCCTGCAGTTGCTTGACCGATTCAAGAGCCGGATTGATGGTTTCACCCCCGAAGGGTTCGTAACCGGTAAGTAGGATCTTCATGGCGTTGATTCCTCCAATTTAGTGATTATGTTAGATACAAAAACGAGGCGGCAGGGGAACATGTGAAATGCAGATAAACCGCCACAGTTTTGGGATATACGTAGGGGCCGATCGGTGATCGGCCCGCGGGCGCAGCAGATGTATTGCACCAGCAATACGTTTCCGCAATGGGTGCGACAACAACATCGCAAGATGTTGCGAGAGCACATCAGCAGCGCCCCTACGATATAGCAAAGTTGCAGCAGGTAGTTAATTCATTCAGATGGCTTGGTCCCTGGTGGAACAAATCACGCAGGGCTTGACCACAGGCCGGATGGCGGTACCAGGCGGGGCCGTAGGTGTTAACCAGCTGGGCTGCCAGCTGGGCACCGACGCGCATACCGCGGAAGGTATCGAGGGCAACGCGCATGTGGCCCATGTCGAGTATCTGGGCACTGGGGTCGTGATTCACGCCTAGCGCTTGAGTGAATATGGCGGGCCCTTGGTTTTGCCCTTGGCTGCGACTGATGGCGAAAATGACCCGGGCGGCGGCCAAGCGTAGGCGATAGAGCTGACGTAGCTGGGTAAAGGCCTGCAGCTGAGGGCAAGCGGCGCTTTCGCCTAACATATCACCGCGCCAGGCGGATAGGGTTACTAGGCTGGTAAAGACTTCGGCATAGGCCGCATCTAAGGCCGGATCGGAAAGACGGCGCTGGTACCAGCATTGTTTGGGGTCGCGTAAAAGGCGGGCCATAACCATACCGCCTAGACCCAGGCTGTTTTCAAAGGCATCAATACCTTCCTTGGGGCTTATGCAAACATAAATTTCTTCAGGCACGCGGACTGGGAAGGCCAGGGCAAAACCGGCGGGCAGTTCGCGACTGACTTCCAGCATCAAATTGGGCTGGCGAGTTATATCAAGCCCCAGGTGGTACAGGGTATCTTCTATAGCAGGAACCAGCTCGGCGGCTGGGAAACAAGGATCATAATTTTCACCGCGCATGTAGGATTCTAGTTGCCAACGATCTTCAAGAGGAGGCTCGATTGCTGCTAAGGCGGCAAAATAGGCCTCTTTGGTTTCTTCTAAGATGGCTCGGGCCGACTGCTGCAGAGCAGGAAGGTCGATACCGGAAGCCCAAGCATAGAAAGCTACCGGGCTGGAAAAGCCGAGGCGGGCCACCTGCTCGTTGAGCTTTTGCCAGCGCTGCTCATAGATGGCGGTTAGCTGGGCCAACAGGGGGGCCTCGGGCCGGGCCGGAGACGGCTGGCCAGGGCTGAGGGCATCATGCTGGGCCCAAACGTTGGGCCAGCTGAGCAGATCGTAATGTTGGGCCAGCTCTTGGTCGTAAGGCAACAGGTTGTACCGGATAAAGCCGGTGGCAATAAAGCGAAATAGCCGACGAAGGTGGTCGGCTTCCGGATTGGCATTCAGTTCCTCTCGTAACCAGGCTAACGTTTCGAGAGTAAAAATATTAGCCCTTTCGAAGGCCTGACTTAGGGGCAGGCTGTTTTTATTAGCTCGATGATAATCATACAGGTTGCTGTAAAAGCTCTGTAAGAATTTTTCTGCCTGTTTAACGATGAGAGCGAGGTCCAAGCAGCTTCCCTCCTCTGCCCGGTGATGGGGGGAGCACGTCCCCTTAAATGTCTATTCCACGTGTCGATTAGGTATCCCTTTTTTAAAAAGTAAGAAAAAGTTGGGGTGGTGGTTTGGTGAAATGCAGATAACCGCCGCAATATAGGGATATTCGTAGGGGCCGCCCGTTGGTCGGCCCGCGGGGTTGGCGCAAGACTAGCTTTTGCGACAGCCCATACGAAAATCTCAAAGGTGCGGTATATAACC
>JAAYGE010000225.1 GCA_012727835.1 Bacillota bacterium | reverse complement strand
CTTTAAATAGGATCGGCAAAAACGGAATGAACTTGGCCGTTTCCAGGTTCATTCCTATATTTTTTGCTTGCAATTCCAGGAGCCGGTTGGGTATTGTTAATGATAATCAGTGCTAACAACGATCCTACTAAAAGGAGTGCGGGGTGTATTGGCCAGATGAACAACCTTACCCCAAACCCATTATTTAAGTCGCCCCTCACTGGGGTGATAATCGGCACACCTTCGCACACTTTTATTAAGCAAAGGCGAGGCTTTCCTATGAGCCTCGCCTTTGTTTTTACGAATAACTTGCATTTTGTTGGATGAACCTTCTATGATTGAAATAACTGCTAAAACCAAAATGAACCATAGTGGGAGTCAATAGGGGGTAAGAGTTTATAGCAGTTAGTTTGTAATTGTACTGGTTGGGGGCATGGGCAGAAAGATTAAAAGAGAATCCATTAAGCAACTTAGAGGAGCGAGCGTATGTTAAGGTTTGTTATCTGCGACGATAACCATAATCATAACAGGCATATGGCAAAGCGGTTAGCGCAAATTATCTTTGATCACCAGGTTGATGCAACCATAGAACTGGTTACGACCGATCCGGCCGAGGTGGTGGAATATAGCCGCCTTGACATCCCACCGTGAGACCGAAATGTGTATTTGCTGGATATTAATCTGCGAGCCGAATCCGACGGCATCGAGGTGGCACAACAGATCAGAGAACATGATAAACTGGGCTACTTAATATTCATAACAGCTTATCCCGAACATGTTATGCGCAGTGTCAATCTAAAGATCTTCAACTATGTTCTTAAGCCTCTTACGAAAAGTAGTCTTAGCGACATGATTATCAAGGTTTATGAGGACTATATGTATACCCTAAGAGAGAGCAAAAAGATATCTGTGCAGTCCGGTTCTAGAATTTACATATTAAACGCAGAAGATATCTTGTACATCGAGAGTTTTCGCAATCAAGTAGTTATCCACGAGAAAAGCCGCCAACTAGTTGTTTATGATACCCTCAGTCGCTTCGAAAAAGAGTTGTCTTCCGAGGGCTTTTATCGTTGCCATAGGTCATATTTGGTGAACTTAAGACATATTGCCCGATTTGACACTGCTGAACGGCAATTGATGATGAGCAACGGGGATATATGCCTGGTAGCTGAACGACATAAGAAAGGTATTCTAAAGTATGTGGAACTTGGTTAGATATTTAGCCGTAACTGGCAACTGCTTTTTTCTATGCGTTATTTTCCACGCGCTGTATGGCGAAAAACTTTTCTCACGGCGAACATTGGCTTATGTCCTTATTTGCGCATCAATAATAGGCTCCATGCTCAATTTTATTAAGGGCGATTCGGGAGAGAAAGTCTTTGTTTTTATTGGTATTCATATAGTGCTGGGGCTACTGATTTTCCGAGCGCCTCTCAAGCATATGGTCTTGGGTGTTTTGCTTTCTTACCTGGGAGCCGGGTTTGGCGAAGTAGTGTCCTACACCCTTTTTACCGTGGCTGGTGGAAAAACGATTGCGGATGTCCTTAACAACTTTTGGCTCTATATGAGCACCCATGTGATCTGTTGGTTGATGATCAGCCTGCTGGCCTTTTTGATTATTTCGGTGCGTGAGTGGCGCAATGCGGGCGGGAGGAAGCGGCAATCCTCAGTTTCGATAATTTGGTATCTATTTCTCTGTGTTTGTATAAGCGCTATTGGTTTTAACGCTGTTTATAAAGCCGTCAGTCTTGAGAGCGTAAGTAAGGTGGCTTATGGCATCATATTTGCATTCCTAGGCAGCAGCGGCTTGTACTCCATTTTGAGTCTGGCCTTTGAAATAAAATCTAAAGAAAACGAAGAGCTAAAGCTCCATATGGCGATGATTGATGAGCTGGTGTATGAGTTAAGAGCTTCCCATCATAACTTCCGTAATATACTTCATGGGTTGGGCGGCTATATAGAGAACCAGGAATGGGATGACCTGGAGGTATACTTTGATGAAATCATGCAGGAAATGAGCCGTACTCAAGCAGCTGGGGTGGCCATCTCTTTAGCGAAAGTAACAAACCCGGCTCTATTTGGTCTGCTGAGCGAAAAGGCGCGGATAGCCAAAAGTGAAGATGTTCCCTTTTTCTTAGAAATTAACGAAAAGATCCCGTCCATCGCCGTCAGCAATAAGGATTTAACCGTTCTCCTAGGTATCTTCCTCGATAACGCCATAGAAGCAGCGATAGAGGCCAACGGGTCGGTAGGCGTAAAACTGGACGTATTCCCGGAGCATGTACATATCACCATTCGGAACAGTGTAAGTAGCAAGCCAGACCTCAAACTCTTGGATAAAAAGGGGTATTCAACAAAAGGGGAGGGGAGAGGGATCGGCCTATATGAGGCCTCCCGCATCTTGGCTCGTTACCCATCCATAACCCATACTACAATTCTTGAAGAAGATACTTTTATACAAGAAATAGCAATACCGACAAAGAGGCGAGGGTAAAACCCCTCGCTTTTCTGCGCTGAATATGGTCTTTATGCAAAAATCAAGTGCAAAACCCCCCTTTTGCTGTTATTAAGTCGTTCTTTAACGATCATGACCTGTAAGCAATATTTTGTCCCTGTCAATTGCAAATTGTCAGGAAAGTAGCCGATAATGGAGAGGAAGCAGCTGAAGAAAGGGGTTTATAATATAAGACATGCAAAATTCTCTAGGCCAAGTAGAGGAAGTTGCAACAAGAGTTGCTGGCAACCCAAAGCCTAGCAATCTAACGAGAACAAAGGCTGGGGATCTGCAATCGGGCAAAAATGCCCCAGTTGATGCCTTAGATAAGAAAACTAATCGTAGCGTTGTAAGATCTGTAATTGGAAGCAAAGCATGAGCTTGCTAGTTGGCTCCAGACACAATCAGTTTTAGGGGGGCTTTACGCCATTTAATAAATTGCCTGCTTTAGGCAAAGAAGAAATGGGCTTGGTAATTTCCGAGCCCATTTCCCTATTTTTAAGTTGACATTCCCGATCCGGAACAAAGGAGAACATTGGCGCGTCGAAGAATAATGCAATTGGTTCATTATGCCTTTCGTGTCTACTAAATGAAAGGGGGCGGTCCATTAGGCGTACCGTTATTGGAGATATGCGTAAAAGAGCACCATGCCGTAGGTGGAGCGATGTATTGCCCTATAATAGTGGGCCTGGCGCGACCGCGGCTCCCCGGCTCAGTCTGTATATTTGCCATTAAGAAAAATAAGGAGGGAAAACCACAATGCGCAGAAAACTAGTGGCCCTTGTTGTGGCTTTAACCCTCGTGTTTAGCCTGTTCCCTAGCCTGGGTGCAGCTAGCACAAAATACAGCCATAAAATACTGCTTAACACCACCAGTATGGTGGCGGAAGGCTCTATCGGCGTCAAGACCGTTCAAGGTTCGGTTGTCTTACAGAATGGCGCTTACGATGGCCGCAACTTCAAAATTCAGGTGCGGTATACCGGGGGCAGTATTCCTCCCGCCATTTATGACGCTAAGGGGGGTAGTGTCAGCTTCTATTTGCCTACCGATTTACCACCCCAAGATGTGGAAGTTGAAGCCCATTTGCTCGATAATAATGACAATGTAGTTGGCGTAGTTGCCAAGACCTATATCAAGGTGCGTTACAACGTTACCACCACCCCTGCCGATCTAAACTTCTCCTATTCTGACCAGGGGCCGGGGACGTTTGTAGTCGGGAAAGTAACCGACGGTAAGGGCCAGCCGGTGGCCGGGGCTCGCATAGGGTTACGCCAAGCTCTTTCCGGCTATCCCTTTAAAGATTATGCCCCCGCCAACTTAACGACCAACTCGGCCGGCGAGTTCGGTATCCTTATTCCTAAGTGGGAGTACGTGGGTGATGTGGAGCTGTTAGTAGACGGTTATGTCCATAAAACTGGTAAAGTGGGCGGCATTCAGGCTAAACTAAGCGTTACCCCTAACTCTAACGTGGCCCACTCCATCGCCGAGACTCTTTTCACCGTTCGAGGCTCCAATTTCGATACCCGCGGAGGCTATGTCTACCTAACCATCAAGCGCGATGGGGAAGAAGTAAAGAACTTGGGCAGTGTCTACGTTGGTAGCTCCGGCACCTTCACGGAAGAATTCCGCTGGCTCCCAACCGAGGCCGGCACCTACACCCTGGAAGCTACCCAAGGTGTCTATTCGGCTTCCACCACCATTCGGGTCGCTAGCCCCTCCGGCTATAACTTTATCAATACCGAGCAGCTCACCGACCTGCGTATTGGCGATGCCAGCCGCAACCAATTGCAGGTGGGTAAACCCAATGGTGCCTATCTGGTGCTTTGGGATGGCAACCAGCTGACCGACAACTTTTACTACGACGCTTATGTCGATGGCGAGCTGGTGGGCGAAAAGCGTTCCCATGCCACTTTCGGCATTGATGTGGATCGGTTTGGCACTAAAGCCATTCGCGTGGTAGCCTTTAAAGATACGCGTCCCGCCGGTTCCTATAACCCGGTTTACACCTATGTATATGAAAGGACCTTCGTGGCCAAGGTTTCGGGCTGGAACGTGACCCTCAGTGCCAGTACCCTAACTGTTAATGAAACCTACGATCTCACCTTCGTGGTTAAGGATGAAGATGGTACGCCCATGAACAACGCCACCATTCGCTTTGGCAATTACGAGCTAAACCCCTACAACTACAACGCCCAAAACGGCACCTATATATTTAAAGACGACCGCTTTACAACGGCCGGGCCCGTGTCGGTCATCATTAAACAAGGTAATGAAGAAAAAGCCCAGCTCACGCTGAACGTGGTGGGACAAAAGGTTTATAAAATCACCAGCGGCACCGACACCCTGTTACAAGGCCATGCACAAACCGTTCGTTTTAACATCAGTAAAGACAACCAGGCCCTTTTGCCCCAGGCCTTAGAAATGGAAGACAGCAAGGGTAAGGTTACCGCCGTTCCCTTTACCGTGGTCAGCAGTAGCGGTTCCTATACGGCTATCGATGCGGTTGTTAAACCCGAGCTAGTTGGTGACCTACTAATTCGGGCCCGGAACTTTGCCGGCACCGAATGTGGCGAACTAAAGCTCAAGGTGATAGCGCCTAAGCTAGTGCTTCTCGATACCGAGGCAGAAAACGTAACCGAGAACATTAAAACCAAAGTTCATTTCAAAGTGGTTGACCCGCGGGATAACAGCACCCTAGAGTCAAATATTAGCATCAGTGCCGATTATGCATCTATTACCGTCTACGACACCTACGGTTCAGCCCTCTGGAACAATACACTGCTGGGAGCGCCCGAGCACACCATCACTATTTTAGCTACCGATGCCCAGTATGAAAGTGCCAGCGATGCTAAGGCCGACGTTGCCGTCATCCTCAAGGTGAACGATGTGCCCATCGGTTCCTTCCCCATTAAGCCGGCAACGCTAGAAAGCGATCCTAAGATGATCATTATCGGCGCACCCACGCCCCTTACCCTAACCTATAAAGACGCCAACGGTAAGCCCATCGCGGATAAGATGGTACAGGTGCAAGAAGGCAACACCTTCACCAACGTGGCCCGCACCGATAGCTCCGGGCAGGTGCCCTATAATGCTATCCCGGGCT
>JAAYGE010000224.1 GCA_012727835.1 Bacillota bacterium | reverse complement strand
GGGTACTTGAAAACCTTAGTGCGACAGCCCCTTTTTGTCTTAATAATACACAGCCCCCGAATCCCCACACATTAGCTACTCACTCGTCCTCTTGCCCTACATATAACAATAAGGAATTTCTTCTTTGTGGCTGTAATAAGCAAAGGGGATTTTGCACAAAATGTCGAATTTACATATTAAATAAGAGTGCACGTGCTGAAAGGTTCTTCAAACAGGAGGTGAGTGAATGAGAACCAGGGATATCAAGTCAGCAAACCGTGATGCATACCTAAGAGATTCAGCCGGTCGACTTGGCAAGTGTTACTATTGCGGGCAAACAGTATATTTCTTGCACAAGGGAAACAACAAATGGGAAGTTTATGAATCTTGGCGTGCTGGAAATTGTGACGAAGATGAATGGATTCCTCATTTTTGCTCCAGTTATACAGCAAATAGAAGGGCATCTTCATCAAATGATAGCTACGCGGATTCCACAATAGCGAAAGACGAAGTCGTGTGCAATAATTGCTATCTGTTAATGCCTCGGACACTTGCCAAGTGTGATAACTGTGGCGCGAAATTGCCATAGGACAGTTGATTCGTGGCCTGACGAATCCTTACCTGTAAATTATTCGCATATCTTTACGGGCCGGTCACCGACCGGCCCCTACGAATGTTCCTCCGTTGCAGCTCGTGCTATAACCAATTGGCACCTATGAATCATGAATGATTATCCATGCGGGCCGACCACCGGGCGGCCCCTACCATACCTCAAAATTGCAGTGGTTTACCTGCACCCCACCGGTTTCGTAGGGGCGCTGCGGTGCTGCGCCCGTGGGCTCTCAAAACATTTGGGATGTTGCCGGCGCAATACAGTTGCTGCGCCCGGATGTGGTGCCAATTACAGACAAAAAAAGAGAACCGCTATCGCACGGTTCTATTTTTTCTCATCTAGAAACCTAGCAGCGTTGGGTTGCGGCGCATTCTTGTAGGCCCGCATTGCTGTTTGGCCCCGCTGCACATTGCTCATCTCGCCCCGCAGACCCTGCATAGCTCGCCGCAGTTCGGCTTCACTTTCCTTATCAATCTCCTGAATTGCTTCCGCCACCTGGCCCAGTTGGGCTAATACCTGCTCCAGCGGGGCCACCGCCGCTTCTGGCAGCTTCTGACGCAAATTGCTCACATTGGTCTCGGGCAAACCTAAATCGGCAGCAAGTTGTTGGGCCACCGCCTGCGCCTGCTGCGACAGCCCCCCAATCTCCTCCGCCAAATCTTGGCGCCTTTCCAAAATTCTATTTAGCACGGTAAAGTTACTGGCAGCCACACACTGGGCCTGTTCTGCAGCCAAAGCCCGCATACGGCAAAAGCGGTCTAACTCCTGCTGATAAATATCAACCAGCCGTGCTAACTTAGCAGTTGCCATCGGCCGCTCCTGCCTGACGCCGGGCCAGCATAATCGCCTCTACCCAGGTGCTGCGTAAATCGCGCACCATGTTCACAATCTCATCTATAATGGCCACGTCTTTAGCCAAGTTGGCGTCCAAAGCCCGTCGATAGAAGTAATCATAAAGCGACCGCAGCTGCTGGGCAATTTCGCCCGCTTCGTCGTTAATAGAAAGCTGCAGCTCGCTGATAATATCCTGAACCCGAATAAGAGCCGCATTGGCACCGGCCATATCCCTGTTAGCAATACACTCTTTAGCCTTTAAACCAAATTTAATCACACCGTCATAGAGCATCACGATCAGCTGCTCGGGAGCGGCCGTCTGCACCTGGGTTTGGCGGTATTGGGCATAGGGATTGGGCATCATCTTCATTCACCTACCTGTTACTATTCCGGGGCTGGCTAACCATGTTGTTAAGCTGAACAAGCTGAGCCGACAACCAGTTGCCTTGCGATTGCATGGTGGCCAAAGCTATCTCTAAAGCACCGAACTGCGCAACCAGCCGCTCCTGGCGCAACTCCAGACGCTGCTCCATTCGTTCCACCTGGTCTTTTAAGTCCTTAATTTGACGATCGTAGCTCTTATCCTTTTCTGTGAGGATGCCATCACCGGCTCGGGTGAAGTTACGAATGTAGTTCTCTAGATTATAGAAGATGCCACTGTGCTCAGTTACTGTC
>JAAYGE010000017.1 GCA_012727835.1 Bacillota bacterium | reverse complement strand
TTATCAACCCTTCTAAGCTGCGTATTCACATCCCCAATTGTACCAGTTTCAAAGCCGCCACAGGTAACAAACCCTCAATAAGAGCCCGTAAGGAATAATTTGGCAGCCGTTTGTACCAGAAGTCGGGGGTAAGACAAGAGGGCAAGAGATGCCCTTCGGTTCGCCCTGCTTCTACGGTTTCCAAACTGCTCGTATTAGAATCAATGATTGACAGTCATCAAACATGGGTGACAAAATAAGAAAAAATTGGTTCGGAGGTGAACCGATGTCAATTACGGTGCAAACCGATTACAACTATTTGTTAGAAGCTGGGGCCTTGGCTGCCAAGCTATTTAGACGCCAAGCAGGGGAAGAGGTGCGCTTAGTGGAGCGGCGTCACCTATTCTTACAAGATGGCATCGATGTGGAAACCCGTTTCGCCGATTACAAGAGTTTCTTGGAAAGGATATTTGTCCTAGGAGAACCGCTGGTGGCCCAATTTGCTGACCTGCGCCCCCTCTTTGTGGGGGACGGGGGGGAACCGGGTATTATCGAGGGTTTGCTTTTGCAGGTGCTTGTCACCTCCATCGAGGATTATTCCCATGCAGATTTTCAACGGGCTATCCGCCTGGCCCTCTATCAAATGGATTTGTTGCAGCGGGAAGCAGTGCCAACACCTGCCGAAGTGGATCGGGTGCTGGCACAGGATCTACCCTTTTCTGAAGCCTTCCGTATCGTGGAGGCTAGCGAGTTGGCTGCTGACCAGAAGTTGCTTTGCCTAAGGTTGATACAAGATAGCACCCCCTATTAAGAGGCGGTACGAGATTTTCTCAGCCGACTGGAAGCCATTCTACGACAAGAACTCGCGGCCATCGATTCTTACTTGCAGGACTTTCTACGAGCAGCTAAGGAAAAAGGACCAGAGCAGTTCTTGCAAGAAGCGGTAGGTGATTATCTGCGCCTGGATGAACTGGATTTACCGGTCCATACATCATTGACTATCTACCCGGCGGCTGTAAATTACAATGGGGCCGGCCTACGGATCCCCGTTGACCAGCGCTTAGGGAACCAGTTGTATTTAGGACTCTTGTTCCAGCCCTTGAGCCTTCTAAAACAAAAGGCGGCCCGTCAGCAGGATATTGTCTTAGGCCAACTCAAAGCCATCAGTGACCCTACCCGCTTTGAGATTTTGCGTTTGCTGGCGGAGCGCAGTCGCTACACCAAAGAGTTGGCCGAGCAGCTGGACTTAACTTCCTCCACCTTGTCTCACCACATGGCATTGCTGATGGAAGAAGACCTGGTTGACTTCCGCTTGAAAGGCAGGCGTTCCTACTATTCGGTACGGGCTACCGAATTGATGAAGTTGGCTGAGGTTCTGCAGACTTTGGCTCGGCGAGCAGCCGCTGGCCAGCAGGACGTTAACGGTCAAAGGGATTAGGAGGGAAGGGGATGCGAAAGTTTATTCAAGACTGTCCGGCTCCCCAGGCACGGCGGAAGATGTTGGACGCCTTGCCCCAAACCCAGCGCATACAGCTGGTTCTACATGCCTTGGCGGGAGGAGCTCTGGCAGTAATTGAAGTGTTCGCCCTGCGCTATGTGACAGGCCTTCTGGCTGGCGGCACAACGGAACTGCAGCAGATTCTCTATGTGATAGGAGGCTACGCTGTCATCGCTAGCTTTTGCAAAGTGTTGCAGACCCAAACGCGGGCTAAAAGTTACGCCCCCTTGAATGCCATTCGTATGGATGAGATGACCAACTTGGTTACCCACGTGATGACCATGGATCTGAAATACTATGAAAATCCCGAGTTTATGGATGAGGTGGAGGCGGCCATGGCAGGCCGTTTTCCAGGACTTTAAATTTTACCCTTTCACCTTGCGGGAAAACCTGGACCCCCAGGACCGCTATCTAACAGGGGAGATCTTCGATGTACTGGATGCGGCCGGTGTGGGGGAAAAGGTGCGCAGCTTTCCCAACCAGGTGTATAGTTATCTGGACAAGAGTTTGCGGGATGATGCGGTGGAGTGCTCTGGTGGCGAGATGCAGAAACTAGCAATAGCTAGGGCGATGCTGAAGCAAAGCGATTTGCTCATTCTTGACGAGCCCACGGCTGCCCTCGATCCGCTGGCCGAAAGCGAGATTTACCGCCATTTTGGGACGCTCATCCAGGGACGAACAGCCATCTTTATATCCCACCGCATGAGCTCTTCCGTCTTCTGCGACAAAATTTTGGTCATAGACCAGGGGCGGGTGGTGGCTTTTGATACCCACCAGGACTTGATGGCCAGTGATAATTTGTACCGTTGATGAAGTTGGTGGATATTAGGGCTATCAGCCAGTTAGCCCATGCTCAGGGGGCTTTAGTGGTGGTGGATAATACCTTCGCCAGCCCTTACGTTTGCCAACCTTTGCAGTTGGTAGCCGATCTAGTTGTCCATAGCCTGACGAAATATATCAACGCCATTCCGACGTAATGGGCGGCGCCGTTATAGGCAGTAAGGAGTTGCTACAACCTGTCAAGCGGGTGGCTACCAACTTGGGACCTACCGCCTCACCCTTCGATAGCTGGCTAATACTTAGGGGGATCAAGACTCTAGCTTTGCGTATGGAGCGTCATTGTGCTAATGCCCTGGAGTTGGCCGAAATGCTAGCGGCCCATCCTGCCGTGTTAAGTGTCCATTATCCCGGGTTGCCCACAGGGGCCGACTATGGGTTGGCAGTGCGTCAATTCCGGCAGGGCTTTGGCGGGATGCTCAGCTTCGAAGTGGCCGGTGGGGCAGCCGGGGCCGAATCGGTTATGCAGGCCTTACGCATGGTAGATCTGGTGCCTAGCTTAGCAGGCGTTACCACCACCGTATCCCATCCGGCTAAAACATCCCATCGGGGCTTGACGGCGGAAGAGCGGGAAGCCCTTGGGATTGGGGACGGCCTAATACGTCTGTCCGTCGGTATTGAGGCTATTGATGATCTAAAGGCCGATTTAACACAGGCGCTGGCGGCATTGGTTTGAGCAGCAGGTTGGTCAGTGCCCTAGGTGTTCTTTCTACCTGGGAGCAGGAGTAGGAAAGGGGTTTCTTGAATAGAAGGTAATGGTAGGGTTAAAGCTTGCAGGAGGAGGTTGGTAATTATGGAAAAGGCTTTGCAGTTACTACATCAGCGACGTAGTATCCGTAAGTTTACCGAACAGCCGGTCTCTAAGGAGCAAATTCAGCGTCTGCTCGGTGCTGCCATGGCGGCACCCACAGCCCATAATCGGCAACATTGGCACTTCGTGGCGGTGACCAAGCGAGAGCTTCTAGATCAGCTCTCCGAGGTGCATCAGTATGCTAAAATGCTCAAGCAGGCTACGCTCTGTATCGCCGTCTGCGGTGATCGTACCCACATGTTCTGGGAGCAGGATTGCGCCGCTGCCACCCAAAATATCCTGCTGGCGGCCACCGCACTGGGGCTGGGCTCCGTCTGGTTAGGTATTCATCCTAAACCGGAAGCGGTACAGAATGTGCGCCGGCTCTTGGCCATTCCCGACCCCTATGTACCCCTTAGCCTAATAGCTATTGGGCATCCGGCAGAGGAGAAGGCTCCGGCAGAGCGCTATGATGAGAATAAAATCCATTATGAACAATGGTAGAAATGAGTCTATGGTATTATAAATGTGTCTCATTGATGAATCAGTAGAGGAGGTTCATTATGACCTTAAGGCAAATGGCGCCGGGCCCTGTGGAATTAACGCCAGAAGTTAGACAGGCTATGGCGCGTCAATTGATCAACCCGGATTTAGATCCCACTTATGTGGAATTTTACGCTAACATGTGCCGCAAGATTCAACGTTTGCTAAGCACCAAATCCGATTGTCTGGTGCTTTCGGGAGAAGGTATTCTAGGCCTAGAGGCGGCCTGTGCCAGCCTGATAGAGCCGGGCACCAAGGTGCTCTGTTTAGCCAATGGCGTTTTTGGAGCCGGCTTTGTCGATTTCGTTACCGCCTACGGTGGTATGCCAATCGTAATCGAATAGGATTACCGCCAGGCCATCTCCGCCGACGATGTAGAAGCGGTTTTGAAGGCCAAGCCGGATATTAAGCTGGCCACCCTGGTTCATTGCGATACACCTTCCGGCCTACTTAACCCCATAGAGGAAATAGTCCCAGTACTCAAAGAGCACGGTGTCATTTCCATCGTTGATGCGGTGGCATCCATCGCCGGTGATCCGGTT
>JAAYGE010000223.1 GCA_012727835.1 Bacillota bacterium | reverse complement strand
GCGTGGCTCAGCTTGGTAGAGCGCACGGTTCGGGACCGTGAGGTCGAAGGTTCAAATCCTTTCGCCCCGACCAGCAGCATTCAACAGGCGTCAATGACGCCTGTTTTTGTTTTGCCCCAAAAATACTGTAAAACATGCAGCAATGCCCCGCAACCAGGCGGGGCATTTGTTATCTATTGACTAATTTCCGCACCGCGGAAGATTTAGCCTATTCTCAGCCACAATCAAAATCGTCGTCCAGCTGGGCGTCGACCAATTCGGTGGCCTTGTTGACGCAAAACTCCACGTAATCGGCACAGCGGGCCCGATAGTCGTCGCCCTCTTGTTTAATATCGCTGCAGTTAACCGAACCAAACTCTTTGGCAAAGGCTTCGCTTAATTGCTTAGTCGCTTCCCGCAGCTTATCTGCCCGCGGTTGACCCGGCTCCCGGCCTAAGAACAAGCCGAGCCCCATAACTGCGCCGGCTAAGGCACCGCAGACGCTACCACAAGCTAAGCCGCCGCCAAAACCGCCGGCCAGACGGCAGCCGAAGGCCCTTTCGTCTTTAGTCATATCCTTGGCCATAGCTAGCCAGGACGCTTCGGCACAATTGTATTTTTCCTCCAAATAAAGGCGACGCCCTTCTTTACCTACACTCATTTCTAACGCCTCCCCCTAACCGTATCTTGTACAACAATTCGTTCTAGCCATGGGGATTACCTGCCTTCCTCCCCCTCCCACGGCATGAGCATCCATAAACGCAAGCATAACTTCTATTAATATTAATATTCGCCTACTATGCGTACCTCGGGCTCCAGATGGACACCCGCGTTGGCGGCCACTTTCTGTTGTACATGGCGGATCAAATCTTCCACATCCTTAGCAGTAGCATTGCCCAGATTGACAATGAAACCGGCATGCTTGATGCTCACCTGGGCACCACCGATCTGCTTCCCCTTCAGCCCCGCTTCTTCGATCAACTGACCGGCATAATAGCCCGGGGGACGCTTAAAGACACTGCCGGCGCTGGGCAGATCCAAAGGCTGTTTCTCTCGGCGCCGCCGATTGTAGTCGTTAATCAGTGCCCGACTGCTGGCCGGGTCTTGCTCCTCCAAATTGAGCCCCACTTTAACCACAATCAGATCACGGCCTTGCAGGAGGCATTTTCGGTAGCCGAAGTCCAGTTGTTCATTGGTAAAGTAGTGCTCCTGCCCCTTGTAATCCAGGGCCACCACATGGCGCACCACATCCTTCATCTCCCCGCCATAGGCCCCCGCGTTCATAATGATGGCGCCTCCCAGGCTGCCGGGAATACCGGCGGCAAACTCCAGGCCTCCCAGCCCGGCTTCCACCGCTGCATGGGCCACCGCCGCCAAGGAAATGCCCGCTTCCGCTTCCAAACCGTATTCGGTTAAAACCACGGTAGACAGGGCGCCGGAAATTTTAATCACCACGGCCCGGATGCCCCCATCGCGCACCAGCAGATTGCTGCCGTTCCCCATCACAAAGATGGGCAGTTGGTGACGGTCGCAAAAGGCTAAAATGCCCTTTAATTCCTCCACCGAATGGGGGATAGCCAGGGCATCGGCAGGGCCACCCAGCCGAAAGGATGTATGTTTTTGCATCGATTCGTTGAGCCTCACCGCATGGGGAAACTCACTTTGCAGCTGCTCCAGAATTTCTTTCGTCATCCCTAGGCCTCCTTGGAGCCAAACTAGCTATCACGCAAATCCCGTCGATAGGCTGTTAATATCTTAGCCCCTGTTTCAGTAATAACCACGTCATCCTCAATGCGAATGCCGCCTTTGCCCGGTAAGTAAATACCCGGTTCAATGGTAAAAGCATATCCGGGCTGCATTACGAGTTGGTTACCAGCTACTATATAGGGTTCCTCGTGGACCTCTAGCCCAATTCCATGGCCGGTACGATGGGTGAATTGCTCGCCGAAGCCTCCCTCACGGATCACCGCCCGGGCCACTTCATCCAAGTATCCAGCAGTCACTCCCGGCTTGGCGGCTTGGCAAGCGGCCCGGTTGGCGGCCAAAACCAGGTCGTAGGCTCGTTCTAACTCCTCATCCAATGGTCCTAAAGCAAAGGTGCGCGTAATATCGGAAACGTAACCGTTAATACGGGCGCCCAGATCAACCCATACCAAATCGCCGTCTTCCACCCTACGGTCGGTGGTGCCCGCATGGGGCAAGGCGGTGCGTTCGCCACTGGCGATGGAGATAAAGGGCACCTCCGCTTCCGGATAGGCCTCCTTTAGAGCCTCTATTGCCGCCTCCTGCAGCTCCCGTTCGCTGACCCCGGGGGCCAGTTTGCGCTCAATGGCGGCCACCATCAGGTCGGCGGCCTGGGCCGCCGTCTGCATATAGGCTTGCTCTTCCGCATCTTTAGCCATACGCAACTCAGCTAAATAGGGCCGGGCATCTACCATTGCAATGGGCTCGCCTAAAGCTTGGGCCAGCACATCATACTCTAACATGCGGCAAGCCCGATACTCAAAAGCAATACGTGGGCCATATTGCCAGCCGCTGAGAGCCCTTGCTAACGGTGCCACCGGCCCCTCTTCATCAGTATAGGTGACCAGCCGGGCTATCCCCGTTTCCCGCCGCACCCGTTCTGCCTCAAAGGCGGGGCACAATAAGACTACTTCTCCTTTTTGCGGCACCAGCAAAAAGGCGGGCCGCTCACTCAGTCCCATATTAAACCCGGCCAAATAGACTAAGCTGGCGCTGGGTACCACCACGAAGGCACCAATTTCTTCCCTTTGCGCCAGTGCCTGTAGTTTTTGCAAACGCTCCTGGTTTAACACGCTAAACCCTCCCCCGGACTAATTTGCATGGTCCTGCATCATGGCCAACGACTGTTCTAATAGATATCGATCTAAAGCGTGGGTTAAACGCCCGGCTACCTCCTCGGGCGGTAAAAAGGCCCCCCACTTGATCTCCACACCGTCTACCTTAACCTGGTCGGTGGCTACCCGCATGTTATACCAATGGACTCTTTTGTTCTGCCACCCACCACCTACTTTCTGATAGCTATAGGTGGTATCGGGTAGCGGCGATACAATGGTGGCCAACAAACCCGCTTCTTCTGCCACCTCCCGTAGCGCAGCCTGTTCCGCCGTTTCTCCCGGCTCCAGATGCCCTTTAGGAAAGATATATTCATCGCGGAAATTGCGCAGGACTAAAACACGCCCATGGTGCCAAACCACACCACCGGCACTAATCTCCTCTCCCGACGGCTGGCGCACACCTTTCACCTCCCGTACAGCGGCTACTCTCTCCTGTTCTGTCGCCGCCGCATCAATTCGCACATGCGATTATAAGCTACTATTGTTTGGTAATCATCCACGGCCCTAGACCAGTTATGGGTCGTGTCACCCCAATTAAAAAGCGGGGGCATGCGCAATGGCCTACAACGAATTCGGCGCATAGAAAACATCCTTTCCTACCGATATTAAGGTGGAGGACCAGTTGGGGCGCAGCACGGCAACGTCCCTACCGATATCATTAGCTCAAAGCACTTCAAGCTAGCTAGCCAAGCCTCCTACCCCATCTTTAGGATGCCCCGCTTACCTCTCGGTCCAATCGATATAAATAGGCTAAAATTGTGGCCACCGCCCCATATAGTTCCTCCGGAATTTCGGAACCCAGTGGCAGCCTGCTCAATGCCTTAGCTAAAGCCGGATCTTGTACCAGCGGCACGCCGTGTTCTTCCGCCAGGTCAATGATACGCTTGGCTATCTCTCCCCGGCCACTGGCGGTCACCCGCGGAGCCGGCAAATCCGCATTATATTCCAAGGCAACTGCCAGTTGGCGCTCCTTTGCCATTGCTCTCTCCCCCATCCTACAGGCGTTGGTCCAAGCCCCGGTAAGGGACCATCTGGGGCCGCAACAATATAAGCAGCGGCTCCTGGGAAACACGCAGCGTCAAACGGCGCAACCGCATACCGGTTGTGGCTAAAATAGCCAGCAACTCTGCTTCTCTTTTCTGCAACAGCCGGGTAGGCTCCTTCCCAGCCACCAAATCAATCGCTTGCTCCGGCCATTGGCCCCAGCCCAGCACTTCTATCTGCCCCAACCGGGGCAGATCCACTACCAGCAAAAAACTGAGGGGTTCCTGTTCCCCCGCTTCCTGTCTGGCCCTCGCCCCCTCTTCTTCCACAAAGAGGCCGCAGACAAAGGGTTGCCAAGTAAAAAAGACAGCAGATAATAAGCCGGGCTCCCACCCAAACAACTGCTGCCATACAGAAAGATTCGGCGGGCAGAGCTCGCCGCTTTCCTGCGGCGTCGTCGGTCCGTCGGTATCTATGAGGGAGGTTTGGCCGGCAAAAAAGCGGGCCAATCGCTCCACGTTGCTATAAGTCAGTGGCCAATCCAGCTGCTCTAGTATAGACAGTAGGGTCTCGGTAGGCAGTATCCCTTTTTCGGCACCCAACGGGGTTAACTGCCATTGCCCCTGGACCTGCCCCACCACCTGAAACTCCACCTGGGCGCCTGGCGCCGGTGCCCCACCGGGCCAATGGGCTAGCAGGCGATGACCGTCAATCAGCACCCAAACCTGCCCTTCGCTATTGGCCAGCACCTGGCCGGTCAACAGCTGGCCCACCTGCCAATTGGGCCCCTCCGACGCGGCCGGGGCCGCGTCGGAGGCGGGGGTAGCAATCGGCTCACTGAGGCGCCACAGAAGGGTCGGCCAATGGATGCGCCCCATGGAGGGTCACCTACATTTGCTCGGGGGCCGTCAGCCCCAACAGATCTAAGCCACGGCGCAAAACCTGGGCCACCGCCTGAACCAGGGCCAAACGGCTGGCTTCCACGGCAGCAGCCTCACCAATAATGCGACAAGTATTATAGAAACGGTTGAAGTCTTGAGCCAAATCCAACAGATAACGGGACATGGTGGAAGGCTCGTAGCTTTCTGCCGCTTTCACAATTGTTTCTGGGAATTGGCTGAGCCGTTTTAGTACTTGCTGGGCCGCCTCATCGGTTAATCCATCCAGATCCGGGGGCAGCTCAAACTCTTCCCGCCCCGATTTGCGTAACACCGACATGCAGCGGGCATGGGTGTACTGCAAATAGGGTCCCGTTTCGCCATCAAAGTTGAGGACCTCGTTCCAGTCGAAGATAATGTCTCGCATGCGGCTATTCTTCAGGTTATGGAAAATAACCGCTCCGATTCCCACTTCTTCCGCCACCTGCTCCCGGTTGGGCAAGTTGGGATTCTTCTCGGCAATAATTTCCCGCACCCGGGCAGTGGCTTCTTGTAAAACGTCCTCCAACAGCACCATTTGCCCCCGCCGCGTGGACATTTTACCCTCCGGCAGCTTAACAAGGCCAAAGGGCACATGCACCAAAGCGTCGGCTAAAGGCAGCCCCATCTTCTCCAGTACCAGCTTAAGCTGCTTAAAATGCAGCGACTGATCATGGGCCACCACATAGATGATCTGCTCCGGCTTGAAGGTCTCCTCTCTATAGAAGAGGGCCGCCATATCACGGGTGGCATAAAGGGTTGCCCCGTCGGATTTTTGTAACAAGCAGGGCGGCAAATCGTCGCCCAGCGGTACCACCAAAGCACCCTCGCTTATTTCGGTCACTCCGGCGGCTTTAATTCGCTCCAGGGTAGCGTCAATTTTATCCACATAGAAGCTCTCACCGGTGTAATAGTCGAACTCGATGCCTAAGCGGCGGTAAGTGCGCTTAAAGTTCTCCAAACTGACATCATAGAAGAGTTGCCACAGCCGTTTGGCTTCCGGATCGCCACTTTCTAAACGGTTAAACCAGTCGCGGGCCTCATCTCGCAGGGAGGGCTCTTTCTCTTCTTCCTTATGGAACTTGACGTACAGCCGATAGAGCTTGCCGATAGGGTCTTCCGTCAGCGGATCGTTATTGCCCCACTTCAGGTAGGCTACCATCATGGCTCCAAACTGGGTGCCCCAGTCACCCAAATGGTTAACCCGCACCACATTGTAGCCCAGAGCCTTATATAGCTTGCTGATCGAGTTACCCAATACGGTGGTCGGCATGTGGCCAACCCCGAAGGGTTTAGCAATATTGGGCGATGAAAAGTCGATAACGATCGTCTTGCCTGCCCCCTGCTGCGCATTGCCATAGGTGTCGCCGGCGGTTAAGACGGCGTCCAACACCTGCTTAGCCAGCGCCTGGGGGTGTAGGAAGAAATTCAAATAGCCACCCGCCACTTCCACCTTGGCTACCACCGCCGGCAGCTCCAGCTTGTCCGCCAATTCGGCCGCGATGGCCGGCGGTGCCTTGCGAAACACCCGAGCCAAGGGGAAACAAGGAAAGGCTAGATCGCCCATTTTAGTATCGGGCGGTATCTCCAGAGCTTCAACCACCTGCTCCGGCTCCCACTCTATAAGGGGCGCCAATTGCTGAGCAATTTGCTCCTTAAACATCTGCATAGGATCTCTCCTCCTTCTACCATAAAAATAACAAAAAACCACTCATCTAACAAAGAGACGAGAGGTTTCCCGCGGTGCCACTCTTTTTGGCCTAAGCCCACTTTTGCCGCGATAACGGGCGGCTGACCGAACAAACCTGCTAGCTCCCAGGTGCGCTTCACAGCACTGCCCTTGACCGGCTCCCACCATCCCGGCTCGCTAACTAAGGGCCTTGTCCTGCTATTCTCCTGCTCATCGCTTTCCTTGAATTATAGCTAAACTTCATTTCCAACGTCAATAACTTCCGCTAGAACTTACCCGTTATTAACAAAATCCCCAATACGACGAAGGCTACCCCTGCCCCTACTTGAATACAGTTGGGCGGAATTATCCGCGTGATGGCCTCTCCCGCCAGCACGCCAACTAGCGAACTCATTACCAGTGCCAAGGCCGCCCCGATAAACACACTCCAAGGCGAGGTACTTTTGGCAGCTAAAAGCATGGTGGCCAATTGAGTTTTGTCACCCAGCTCGGCCACGAAAACTAGGCAAAAGGTAGAGAGAATCACCTTCCAAACCATATTCTAATACCTCCTAGCTCTTCCCTGGGCGAGAGAGCGGGGACGGCGCTTATATCGGCTAACAGGGCGCAGCCATAATAGGTACAGCGCATAGGCCACCAGATAAAGCCCGCCGGTAGCCAATAAGATGGCTGCCACGTAAGGCCACCGAGCCAGGGCTGATCCGCCAAAACGTAACCATAAATGCTCGCAAATTTTATAAGGGGCTTGCAAACAACCCGTCCACCAGGTGGATACCGGCCAGCTACCAATAGATAATATGCCCCACAACAAACCTAAGCAGACACCCTTCCGCTCCAGCCTGGAAAATGGCCGCATCTATTCCCCCTCCCATCTCCCCTACAAGCATATGGTAGGGGAAGGGAAATGATGTGCACCCATGCGGAATATTTATAGGTGCGAGCATGCCCCACAATTTCGAGGCATTCGTAGGGGCCGATCGGTGATCGGCCCGCAAAGGTGTTTACCCCCAATTTGCAAAACTACCTGGACTCAAGCACAACCCATAACCAGAGCAACAGCGGGCGCACCACCGGTGCGCCCCTACGAAACATGTAGCATGCGGATAAACCTCCACGTTAGATGTTGCCAGAGGCACATCGAGCAGCGCCCCTACGAAACGTATGTGTTGCGGTACAAACTCGCGATTTCGAGGTATTCGTAGGGGCCGATCGGTGATCGGCCCGTAGTTTTCTCCCATAATTTACGGGTGCCGCCCGGTTGAGGACATAGCCTACAACATAGGAGATACGGGCGCACCACCGGTGCGCCCCTACGAAACATGTAGCATGCGGATAAACCTCCACGTTAGATGTTGCCAGAGGCACATCGAGCAGCGCCCCTACAAAACGTATGTGTTGCGGTACAAACTCGCGATTTCGAGGTATTCGTAGGGGCCGATCGGTGATCGGCCCGTAGGAAATTCCCCCAAATGAAATAAGGAGACCCATACCGGTCTCCTCATTGGTCGGGCAGCCATTTAAGCGCCCGTAAAATTTATCCGAAATAGATACGTAAAGCTATGAATCAACCATCGCTCCAGCTTAGAAATTGACCTCGGGGGCCAACTGGGCCGCATCGGGAATTTCAAAGTACACGCGGGCAGTACGGCCAAACAATTTGGCCCAGATCACATTGGGGAAACGGGCAATATAGGTGTTATAAGTCTTCACCTCATCGTTATATAGCATACGATGTTGGGCAATCCGATTTTCCGTACCGGCCAGTTCATCCATCAGGCCAGTGAAAACCTTGTCGGCTTTCAATTCGGGATAGTTCTCCACCACCACCAAGAGTCGGCCTAATGCAGTCTCCAAGTTATTGGCCGCTTCCTGCTGTTCCGCCGGCGTCCGGGCTCCCATCATAGCGGCGCGGGCTTCCGTTACCGCCTGAATGGCTTCCTGCTCGTGGGCTGCGTAGCCCTTCACCGTGTTGACCAAATTAGGAATCAAATCATAGCGACGTTGCAATTGGGTGTTAACCTGGGCCCAAGCTCCATCGATGTCCTGCTCCAACACCACCATCTTGTTGTAAGCGCCTACAGCATTAATAGCTATTAGGGCAATTAGGGCTAGAACAACTATGAGACCTGTTCTTCTCTTCATCCTCTTTCCCCCTCATTAAGTAGCATATTTTATTTAAAACTTGCGACTGGCACCGCCGCCACTGCTCTTACCGCCACCAAAACCACCGAAGCCACCGCCGCCACCAAAGCCGCCTCCGCCCCAGCCGCCGCGGCCACCCCGGCCACCGCTCCAAAAAAGACCACGCAGGAGCAGGCGGGGAATCTCTAGCAACAGGTACATAAGGCCGTGCCAGCG
>JAAYGE010000222.1 GCA_012727835.1 Bacillota bacterium | reverse complement strand
GTATGGATCCGATTGTCCTACGTCTCAAGATCGACTTTACCGATGGTTCCTTCCTTGAAGTCGATAGAAAAAGCACTCCTTTGAGTGACACAGATCGAAAGATATTTCATTTGGATTTGACCTATCAAGCGAAATAGACGGAGAAAGCAGGCAAGCCAGTTGCCTGCTTTCCACTTTGAGCTAAGCACCGCCCATGGTAAGATACGTATGTAATGGAAAGGAGGCAACCGATGCTAGGAGCATTCGTGATGGCTATGGCACCGGTTTGGGCTTTGCTCACCTATTTTTATGTACGTGATCGCTATGATAAGGAACCGCGCGCTCTACTAGTCCGGCTTTTCCTGCGCGGGTTGTTGGTGACCGTGCTGGCAGCAGCAGCCAGTTTGCTAGGAATCCGTGTTTTTGCTTCCCTTTTGCCCACCGATAGTTGGCTATATCTATTGGTTGAGAATTTCGTGTTGGTGGCCTTAATAGAAGAGGGGTTAAAATATTTCGTTGTGTGGCACACCGCCTATTCTCACCCGGCTTTCAATGAGCCCTATGATGGCATTCTTTACGCCATTACGGCTTCCCTTGGTTTTGCAGCCCTAGAAAATGTTTTGTATGTGGCCCAGGGCGGGCTGCAGGTGGCCGTCATGCGCGGCTTGCTTTCTGTACCGGGACATGCCCTATTTGCTGCCTTTATGGGGTATTACCTGGGTAAGGCTCGCTTTTCTAAACATGAAAAGAAACCCCGGTATTATTTAAGGCGAGCTCTCATCATACCGGTTTTATTACACGGCATCTACGATCTGTTGCTATCCACCCGCCATACCGTTCTAGCCATGGGGGTTGTGCCCCTGTCCATCGGTATGTGGGTGATGGCCCTCAAACAAGTAAAACTAGCCGAGCTGCGCTCACCCTTTCGCCCCTAAATAGCGTAAATATTAGTGACATGCTTAATAGAGGAGTGTTTACATGCAGCAGGATGACCAGGGCTTGGCTGTCTATAAAGGTTTTACTCTGGATAAATTTCAACGACAAGCCCTTGCCCATATAGAAGCAGGGAGATCTGTTATAGTTAGCGCCCCCACCGGGGTAGGCAAAACTCTCATTGCCGACTATCTAATTGAAAAGGCGGTGGCCGAGGGTAAACGTATTATCTATACAGCTCCCATTAAAGCTTTAAGCAACCAAAAATACCGTCAATTTAAAGCCAGCCTGGGCGCTGAACGAGTTGGTATCATAACCGGCGACGTGGTGATAAACAGCGATGCCACCGTTGTGATGATGACCACAGAGATTTACCGCAATATGGCTCTAACCGATCCGGAACGGGCAGCCGCCATCCATTACCTAATTTTTGATGAAATTCATTTCATCGACTCGGATAGGGGGGTAGCTTGGGAAGAGAGCATTATTTTTGCTCCCCAGCATGTGAAGTTCTTAGGGCTCAGTGCCACCATTGGGAACTTGGAACAGTTCACTGGGTGGCTATCAGAAGTCCGGCAGGAACCGGTGGCCTTGGTGGTGGAGACGCGCCGCACCGTGCCCCTGATTTACCGCTATTACAACGGAGCTACGGGCATAGTTTCGTTTCCGGTAATGCAGAAGGCTATACGTCAAGGTAAACTAAGCCCTACTACCCATATACAATTGGTGAACGCTTTGCGCCATCACTATTTACCTGCCCTATGTTTTCTATTTAGCAGGCGCCAGTGTGTGGAAAAAGCAAAGGAATTGTTGCGGGAACCTACCTTTTTGAGCCGGGAAGAAGCAGAACAGGTTAAGACCACGTTGGCCCAATATAATGAAAAACACGATCTACAAGGGCATGCCACCTTTGCTCTCTTGGCTCGTATGCTCACGAAGGGAATCGCCTTTCATCATGCGGGCCTATTACCGATGCTCAAAGAGTTGGTAGAAGAGTTGTTTGAGCGGGGCTTAGTTAAAGTGCTCTATTGCACCGAAACCTTCGCCGTGGGGGTCAATTATCCGGTCAAGAGTGTTTGTTTTCTGGAGCAAGAAAAATATGACGGCCATAGCCTGCGGCCCCTATTGACGCAGGAGCATATGCAGATGTCGGGGCGGGCCGGTCGTCGTGGTATCGATCGGCGGGGTTATGTTTTTACCCTTGTCGCAGACCCGATGGTGCCCGCTATAGTTGACTATTCTCGCCAACCTGTGGAGCCTATTGGCAGCCAATATCGCCTAAGCTGCAATTCCATATTGAACCTAATGCGGCGGGGCCTTGAGGACCAGGTGGAAGTGGCCTACCGCTCCAGCTTTGCCGCCTATTTGAGTAGCCTGGAGCGAGATGAGTTGCAGCAAAAGTTGGATAAGCTGCAGCAGCTAAGGCATAAACTGGAAGCCAATGTTTGTGATGCCAACGACCAGGATTGCTGCCCTATCCGTTATCGGCGCTTACGTTCCAAATTGAGGGGGATGGAGCGGGAGTGGCGTCGTTTCCGTCGCCGCTAGCTAAAGCGAAAAATAGAAGAGTTACGGGCGCAAATGGCAACAATCAGGCCCAAGGAATGTTCGGCTGAAGAGATCAGCAAATGTCGTTGGGCTCAGCGGCGGTTACGGCGGCTCCTGGAGGAAGAACAAGCACTGAAAAAACGCTTGTCCACTATACCGACGCCGGAAGATTGGCTAATGCACTATTACCAGATTAAGCAACGGTTAGGTCATTTAGGATATATCGACGGCGACGAAATCCTGGTGCGGGGTGAACTGGCTAGCGAGATCAACTTCCAGGAAATATTGATCACCGAGTTTGTTTTTGCCGGTTTACTGGATGAGCTGACGGTGGCTGAAATTAGTGCGGTGCTAATCGGTGTGGACTATAATGCCCGCTATTGTGATTTTGTTAGTCGCATGTCGATACCAGCTATACGTAAGTACGTCACTATTGCCGATGAGCTTAAGAGCGATCCCATATTGGGAAAAAGCATCGTCTATTCACCTCAGCTGGCGCCCCTCGGTTATGCCTGGGCCAGTGGGGAGGATTTTAACAATTTGATGGAGCTGACCACCATTGAAGAGGGGGATGTGGTCAGTCAGTTGCGACGGACCGTCGACGTTTTGCGCCAATTGCGCAAGGCCCTAGGCAACCAGCCCTTTTGGGGAGAAAAACTGGCCCAGTGTTTGGAGACGATGGAGCGGGATATTGTCAAGGTGGAGTTATAAGGGCAGGTCGCCTGTGGGCTAAGGCAGCATAGTAGGTTTTAGTAAAGTTTCTTGGGGTTAGGAGATAGAAGGGTGAAGACTCAACAAAAGTGTATCATGGTGGTAGACGATAACCGCCTTGCTACCGCAATGTTGGGCGACATTTTAGAGCAGGCCGGTTATCGGGTGCTTAAGGCCGAATCGGGTCTGGAAGCTTTGCGGCTAGTGCAACAAGGACCGATCCATTTGGTAATGTTAGATATCCTGCTGCCCGATATGGATGGTTATGAGGTTCTACGTCAACTCCGCAACGATACTCGCACCTACAACACTCCTATAATTTTAATTAGCTCCCAACAAGGCACAGCGGAAAAGGTGAAGGGCTTTGAACTGGGTGCCGATGACTATATCACTAAACCTTTTGTGCCGGCGGAGCTGTTGGCACGAGTGATGGCCCATTTGCGACGCACTAGCGTGACTCAAGCTTCCAATCCCCTGACTGGATTGCCGGGAAATGTGACCATCGAGGAGCAACTAAGCCAGAAAACTGCCAGTGGCGATCCTTTTGCCGTGCTCTATGTGGACCTGGACAATTTTAAAGCCTATAATGACGCCTTCGGCTTTTTACAGGGCGATGAGATGATTCGGATGTTGGCCACCGTCCTGCAGCAAGTAGTGAAAGAATATGGGAATGGGGACGACCTGGTCGGCCATATCGGCGGTGATGATTATGTGGTTATCACTACCCCGGACAATGTGGACACAATCTGTCAGCAGACTATTTTCCAGTTTGAATCTAGGAGTAAACAACTTTATGAAGTTGGTAGTGAAGGTTTGCTGCCGGTCACCCTGTCCATAGCGGTTGTCACCAACGAATGCGGGCATTTTTCCGATCCGCGGGAAGTAGCGAAAATGGCGGCCACCTTGAAACAGAAGGCCAAAACCCGGGCTGGGAGTGCGAATATAAAAATGGGGACGTTGCTTCCCGCCTTAGACGCTAAGAATATTTTGGTAATTGATGACGATCGGCTGGTAGGTGCCGTACTACAAGCTAACCTAGAACAAGAAGGTTATAATATAATGTTAGTAAATAGTGTATTAGCCGCTACGCTAGCCATGCGTGATCAGCGCCCCGATCAGGTCATTTTGGATGTGTTGTTGCCCGGCACTTCAGGGCTTGCCTTTTGTCGGCGCATAAAGTCTAGTCCGGAGACGGCCAATATTCCAGTGTTAATGGTCTCCAGCATGGTAGCAGAAGAACAAGCCCTAGAAGCCGGCGCCGATGCTTTCCTGCAGAAGCCCTTTAGAATTACCACATTGATGCGGGCCGTTAGCCAACTTTTGCAGGCTGCAAAGCCGTAGTTTTGTTTTCTCGGGAGGTGGGTTAGTAGATGCAAAATACCGTTACTAGTGTCCGTGAACTTTTGAAAGAGAAAAATTTGCGCCTAACCCCACAAAGGGAGGCGGTTTTGAGAATTCTATTGGACTGTCAAGAGCATCTGACAGCGGAAGACATCTACGACCGCACCCGAGCCGAATATCCTGACATTGGACTAGCCACTATCTACCGGGCACTGGAGCTGTTTGAAGAGCTGGGGCTAGTATCGAAGTTAGATTTTGGCGATGGTGGGCGGCGTTACGAGTCGGCTTTAGGCAAAGATCATCACCATTTGATTTGCATGGATTGTGGAGAGATAGCCGAATTCAATGAAAACCTACTTGGCGAGCTACAGGAGACGATAGCCCGGGAAAGTGGTTTTCGCATTTTGACCCATAGTCTAAGATTTTTCGGCTATTGCAGTAAGTGTAAGGACAAGTACAGTCAAGAGGTGGAGGCATGAGTGTTGGCTATGCGGCGGACAAGCAGAGCTTGCTGCGGCGTTTGAAGCGTATCGAGGGGCAAATTCGGGGCATTCAACGCATGTTAGAAGAGGATCGTTACTGTGTAGACATTCTAATTCAAATTGCAGCTGTGCGAGCGGCTTTAGACAAGGTAGGTTTGGCACTGATTGAAGATCATACCCGTGGTTGTGTTCGCAATGCTTTGGCTAATAACCAGGGTGACGAAGCTATAGATGAATTAATGGATGTAATAGCCCAGTTTCTTAAATAGGAGGTAGGCAGATGCCAGAGGTTCCAACTCATGATGTGGCCGTGATCGGAGCCGGCCCTGCTGGCATGACGGCGGCTCTGTATGCGGCACGGGCCGAATTAAAAACCGTAATGCTGGAGCGTTTGGCGGCCGGTGGTCAATTGGCTACAACGGCTGTAATAGAGAATTATCCTGGTTTTCCAGCAGGAGCGGGCGGGCTAGACGTCAGTTTAGCCATGCTAGAGCAAGCCCAACGCTTTGGTGCCGAGTTTAGACTGGCGGAGGTACAGAAGCTGGACTTGGCCGGCCCTATTAAGAAGGTAGAGACCAGCGAGGGGCTGATTACAGCTCCTTGCGTAATTTTAGCCACCGGTACGCGGCCCCGCCTGCTAAACGTTCCTGGGGAGGACAGACTTAGGGGGCGGGGGGTTTCCTATTGTGCCGTGTGTGATGGTGCCTTTTTCCGCGGCAAGGAAGTGGCCGTCGTAGGCGGCGGTGATTCGGCGGTGGAAGAGGCGGTTTACCTGACCCGCTTTGCTAGCAAAGTTTACCTTTTAGTGCGACGCGGCCAGCTGCGGGCTACGCCTGTGGTACAAGCCAAGATATTGGAGCACCCCCAGGTGGAAATTCGCTGGAACACAGTGGTGGAAGAGATAGTGGGTGAGAACAAGGTAGAAGGCCTGCACTTGCTTAATCGAGCCACCGGCGAAAGAAGTCATTTGGCAGTGGAAGGTATTTTTATTTATGTGGGGTTGCTTCCCAATAATGAGACCTTCTTAGGACAGGTTGAGTTGGATGAGAATGGTTATGTGGTAGCCGACGACGAAATGCGCACCAGTGTGCCTGGTGTTCTAGTAGCCGGGGATCTACGGGCTAAGGGTTTGCGTCAGGTGGCAACGGCCGTCGGTGATGGGGCTATTGCCGGTGTGACAGCTCAACATTATCTAGATAGCCTGAAACGATAGAGGTGAAGATGGTGGCAAGCAATATTAAGCAAGAACTGTTAAAACAGCTGCCGGCCGTTGACAGTGTTTTACAAGCTGCGACGGTGCAGCCCCTATTGGCCCAATATGGACAAGTGGCAGTAACAAGGGCGCTCCGCGCCCTTTTAGACACCTGGAGGAAGCGAATATTGCAAGGGCAATGGTTAGCTGCCGACTTGGAGCAGGCGTTGGCCAATTTGCCTTCGTCTTTAAGACAGGAGGTAGAAGCGGCTGCCCAACCTAGCCTGCACCCGGTAGTGAATGCCACCGGGGTAATTATACATACCAACTTGGGGCGTTCTCTGTTGGCAACCGCTGCAGCGGAACAAATTGAGCAAGTTGCTAGCCGTTACTCTACGCTAGAAGTAAATGTGCAGACCGGGCAGCGAGGTTCCCGTTATAGCCATGTGGTAGAGTTACTCTGTGAATTGACGGGAGCGGAAGATGCACTGGTGGTTAACAATAATGCGGCTGCCGTGCTGCTCACCTTAGCCGCTTTAACGGCCGACCGGGAGGTAATCGTCTCTCGGGGACAACTGGTGGAGATAGGAGGTTCCTTCCGCATACCCGAGGTTATGGCCCAGAGTGGGAGCCGACTGGTAGAGGTGGGCACTACCAACAAAACCCACCTCTTCGATTATGAACGCGCCATCGGTCCGGATACGGCCGCCCTACTAAAGGTACATACTAGTAATTACCGATTGATCGGCTTTACGCAGGAAGTAGCCGGCCGCGATTTGGCCGCTTTAGCCCATGAGCACGGCCTGTTGGCCATTGAAGATTTGGGAAGCGGCGTGCTGATCGATTTACAACGCTATGGTTTGGTGTATGAACCAACGGTACAAGAATCAGTAGCAGCAGGCATGGATGTGGTTACTTTCAGTGGCGATAAGTTACTAGGCGGACCCCAAGCTGGCATAATCGTGGGGCGCAAGGAGTGTATTGCCAAGTTGCGGCAGCACCCCTTAACCCGGGCTGTGCGTATCGATAAGTTGACCTTAGCTGGGCTGGAGGCTACTCTACGCCTGTATCGCGATGAGGAGGCGGCTGTTCGTGCTATACCAACCCTGCGTATGCTCACTACCCCGGTGGAAGACTTGGAGGAGAGGGCCCACCGGTTGGTGGCCCAAGTTCAGCCGGTTGTGGGCCAAGCGGCCCAACTGCGAGTGGTGCCCTGCCTAGGGCAAGTGGGTGGAGGTTCTCTGCCCGGCTATGATATCTACAGTGTGGCTG
>JAAYGE010000221.1 GCA_012727835.1 Bacillota bacterium | reverse complement strand
GGTATGCTTTAAGCGCCACAGCCAAGCCACGTCAATATGGGTATGGCCTATACAGTGGATCACCACCGGATGGTTCTTAGGCAAGCGGCTCAAGTACTCTTTCAGGGTAGTCCTGGCCAATTCCGTGCTGGCGTAGAAGCTGTCGGAGCCCGGCTTGGTCCAATCCAGCTGCTGCAGGGCCCGGTCCAGCGTCTGTAAGAGCTTGTGATACTCGGGCTGATTTTGGTCTAATACATCTAGAGTCTCTACGATAGCCTGAGCCCAAAAATAGAGGTCGTCGACTATCGGGTCTAGCCAGGCAATCTCAGCTTGCTGTATGCGATGTTCCTGCACCCGGGGTGGTCCGCCACCTTCTAGGCCCGACCATAAGCGGAAGGTTAGTGAAATAGTGCGCCCTACGTTTTCCGGGCCAAAGAATACTTCCTGATGGTTGGAATCGACTCCCTGATAGGGTATGCCATCAACGAACAACAACGATTCAAAGCCGGAATTGTGGCCACCACCGGTGCGGCCGAAATCAAAGAGCCCAAGTACTTGCTTGCCAGCCCACTCGGTTGGCAAGGTAACGTCCGCCTGTAACCAGGCGTAGAGGTCACGCCCTTCCCAGCGGCCGCCCAGACGTCTAGTTTGCCATTCATCATCCTTTGGAGGACGAGCTCCAACTTGCCCCTCCGGGTCCAACCGCCAACGGAACTCACGAATTTCCCGCCGATCCCGGTAACGGTAGGAGCTAAGCTCCTGTACCCGCGCCTTTAACTTCTCCTTGGTCCACCACATATGTTGGCCTCCTTATACTTCTATCCAGATTAATGCTTGTGAAAGTATTTCTATGCACCGCTGCTTAAGTCCTGCGCCCGGACGGGCCCTAGCCAGGAATGGCGAAATTGGCTAAAATGTGACTATATGGATAAGGAGGGTGTTTGCATGCAAGCTACTTTAGAAGCCATTATCGCCCAGAACCGTGCCTTAACGGCCCAAGGCCGGGTGGCAACTTATATACCGGAGCTGGCCATGAGCGATGCCGATGCTATTGGCATCTGCCTGATAGATGGGGAGGGTAAGACTTATTTGGCCGGCGATACGGATATTCGCTTCACTTTGCAGAGTGTATCGAAGGTGTTTGCCCTCATGTTGGCTTTGGAAGATCAAGGCTTTGACGGTGTCTTTGATCGCATCGGCATGGAACCGACGGGCGATGCTTTTAATTCGATTGTTAAATTAGAAACCTTTTCATCCCTCCGTCCTTTAAACCCCATGATTAATGCCGGAGCTATTGCTACTACTGCCTTAATCAAAGGCAACAGTGTGGCTGAACGCTTCGAGCGTTTGTACTCGTATATTAAAGCTATAGCCGGTAATGAGCGCATTCGCTTCAATGAGCGGGTTTACAAGTCGGAAAAGGCCACCGGTGACCGCAACCGGGCTATCGGTTATTTCTTGCGCGATGTGGGTGCTATCGATGGGGATGTGGAAGAGGTGCTGGATTTGTATTTCCGCCAGTGCTCCATTGAGACCGATGTGGTAGGCCTAGCCACTTTAGCGCGACGTTTGGCCCTGGGTCCGGATGCGGAACCACAGCTCAGCCCGGAAGTGTTGCGCATTGCCCGCACCTTCATGTATACCTGTGGTATGTACAATGCGACGGGGGAGTTTGCTGTTAAGGTGGGTATTCCTGCTAAGAGTGGCGTTTCTGGAGCCATAATGGCTACGGCTCCTCGGCAACAAATGGGTATTGGTGTAATTGCTCCCGCCCTAGATGAGAAAGGCAATAGTATTGCCGGAGTACAGGTGCTGGCCGACCTCTCGCGTTTGTTAAACCTCAGTGTATTTTAAAACAAAAAGAAAAAATCTGGCTCACGATCACAAGCCAGATTTTTTGCTTCGTAAAAACTAGCACTGCTGCCTTAATTTTTGTAACATGGGTTGCTACCTTTGCGGGCAGCCTAACTAGTGAAAGGGGGGAAGATAACAAATGGCACGAGGTAGCGATACCAGTGGACGTCAGCTAGTGCCGGCCGCTCATAAGGCACTCGATGACATGAAGTACGAAATTGCAGCTGAGCTGGGTATCCCCGTCTATCAGGGATCGGAAGACTATTGGGGCGATATCCCATCTCGTGATTGCGGCGCTGTTGGGGGCCGCATGGTGCTGCGCTTAATCCAAATGGCGCAAGAAGCTATGATTAACGGCCAACAGCCAAGTTAAATTTACGAAGAGGGCGTTTGCCCTCTTTTAAATTTTGCCCAAGTCTTAGAAAAACATGAGCTAACTATTTTGTAAGTATTCTATGCGGGGTCGGTAGTGCATTTGGTCAAGCATTTCTTCATATTCGGTATGGGTTAAAGGCCGATTCTTACCGGCCACCGCCACTAGCGCCGCTTCTAAAACGTTAGTAGCAAAGGAACGGCCATTAATTTCTGGCGAACCGGTAATCAGGGCTTTTACACCCCGCCGCCGCAAATCTTCCACATCATCTTTGGTCACCGTGTTGGTGACTATTATTTTGTCCTTTAACGTGGGTGGCATATAGCGCCTTATATAATGATAATCGCCGGTGATCAGGTCGGCCCATTGGAAATATTTACCCCAGCGGGGTGTATTCTCTTCTTGTTGTTTGCCGGTGGGGTAGAGCCAGTGGAAGGGAATAAAACGCAAAAGCGGCCCTACTAATGAGCCATAGAACCAGATAGTCGATAGTTTGCGAATCGGTATAGGTAGATTGACACCAAACATGAAGTCACCATAAATTACATCGGATTCCAGTTCCCAGAGGGCTTCCGCCATACCAAAACGGTCAACGGCCGACATAAGTAGAGTTTTAGTACCACGCACCGGTATGCCTTCTTCTTCCATGATATAAAAGGTGCGACGTTCGATAGTATCCTTCAAACCACTACCATCAACTAGCGGTGTTTTCTTAACTGCCGCTGCCACCTGCTTGGAACCCCGTAAAGGAAAAGGCTTTCCGGCCGCATGCACATGCAATTTAATTCCACCGGTACCGATTGCATCGACTTGTCCGTCGAGTTCGCGCAAAAGGGAAAGCAGCTTTTGCATATCGCCATCGGTTCCGATTCGCTCCATCCGTACCTTTTGCCCCAAAATCTCCGCTTCACCCACGCTATTCCGCGAAGAAGAGCCTAGACTAACGCTGACCACGTGTTTCATGGCGGCACCTCCTATGTGCACAGTTTTGTGCTATCCCTATAAGCATTTTAACCTTGGCACTTTTTGCTGTCAAACACTTATAACAGCATGCTTTTGGAAGGTGATAGGTAGAGGGAGACCGAACATAAGAGATAAGCATTTAAGAGGGGGTAATATGACCGTGGCAAAAAGAGGTTTGCAGCCTAGCGATCTGTATAACATTAAATGTGTGGGCAGTGGCGATATCTCACCCGATGGTAAATTCCTAGCCTACGTGGTACAACGCCTAGATGAGAAACAGGACAAGAGCTTTACCGATATCTATCTGTGTGATCTCGAAACCCTGGAGACTAGGCGTTTAACCAGCAGTGGCAAAGACAGTTCACCGCGCTTTTCTCCCGACGGTAAGCGTCTAGCCTTTCTTTCTAGCCGAAAAGAAAAAAGCCAAATTTACATATTGGATTTGGCCGGCGGTGAGGCCTGGCAGCTACCTACCGAGGAGTCGGTCGGGGGTGAACCGATTTGGTTCCCCGATGGCCAGCATATTGCCTATACGGCCAATGTCTTTAGTCATCCGGAGGATTGGCAACCCTACCCGGGTGCCCCGGCCTACGACCGGGAGCGGCTGGAGGCTATAGCTAAGCGGGACAGCAGCAAAGAGAAAGAGGAAGACAAGGCCAAACAGAACAACGTGATAGTCATCACCCGCTTGAGTTACCGGCGGGATGGGGTCGGCTATTTTGGTGATAAGGCTCGTCAGGTATTTGTCACCCCTGTGCCGGAGACAACGCCCAGCGAAGATTTAAAACCGGCCGGTTGGCAAGTGACCAGTGGTAACTATAACCATGGTGTTCCCGCCATTTCACCCTGTGGGCGTTATCTGGTGACCAACGTGCGACGCTCGGAAACTGCCGACTACGACCAAAAGAGCGATCTTTGGCTGTGGGACTTAGAAACCAAGGAATTCTATTGGCTTTATGATGGGCCTGGCCCCGTTTGGGAGCCCCTTTGGTCGCCCGATGGGCGCACCATAGCCTTTGCCGGCCATGATCGTTCCCACGACGTGTCAACCACTACCGATCTGTGGCTTCTACTCGTTGACGAATGGCTGGAGCGTTTGGCTAAAGGTGAAGGGCCGGAACCGCTACAAAAGGCTCAGGCTATAAACGTGACCCGTCCCTTTGATCGCCCCTTTGGCGCTCATGCCGGCGCCGAGCTGCGTTATAGAGGTGGGTACCAGATGTTCTGGCAAGGTTCTCATCTTTACTTCTTGATGAGCAACCGTGGAGCCGCCGGCATTTACCGCACCGACGCTACAGGGCAAGTTACCCCGGTATTGGTGGATGAGCATTTGGCTATCACCAGTATTGTTGGCGCTGGGGATACCTTAGTTTACAGCGCATCTCAGCCCAACAAATTGGAGGAGCTCTACCTCTACGACGGGGAGCGTGGGGCGCAAGCCATTAGCAAGGTTAATGAGCGGTTCATGGAGGACATTGAGCTGGGTAATTGGGAGCGGATTACCTATGAGAGTGAGCCGGGAGTAAACATCGATGGTTGGATTGTTTACCCGCTAGATTATGAAGCGGGCAAACGCTACCCTCTGTTGCTATTAATACATGGAGGACCCCATGGTGCCTATGGCCCCGCGTTTCTGTTTTCCGCTCAAATTTTTGCTGCTCAAGGGTATGTGGTCCTGTATACCAACCCGCGGGGTAGTACTACCTATGGGCAGGAATTCACCTGTGCCATTGACCAGAATTGGGGAGATGTGGATTACCTGGATATTATGCGCGGCGTAGATGAAGTTATTGAACGCGGCCTAGCCGATCCGGAGCGTATGTTTGTGCATGGCTGGTCCTTTGGTGGTTACATGACCTGCTGGATCGTGACCCAGACCAATCGTTTCCGCGCTGCCTGCGGTGGTGCCAACGTCACCAACATGCTCAGCGGTTACGGCACCTCAGATATCATCTGGGCCGATGAATACGAATACGGTGGCCAGCCCTGGGAAGACTATGTGCATTTGATAGAACACTCGCCCATAGGGCATGTGCATAAGGTGGAGACGCCAATTATGCTCATGCATGGGGAAGATGACCTGCGTTGCCACGTGGCTCAGAGTGAAGAGTTTTATGCCAGCCTGAAACGCTTAGGCAAAGAGGCCGTCATGATTCGCTATCCCGGTGAATACCATGGCCTAAGGCGGCCATTACATCGAGTCGACCGTTATGAAAGGTTGCTGGCCTACTTCGGGTACTATCAAGGGTAAAAGAATTGGTGCGATAGCCCCAGGTAATTCCATTGTTGCTCGTTCACTCTCCCCGAACATAAAGCATGCAAAGTTTAAGCCGCCCTAGTGGGCGGCTTCACTACTTGTTTTTGGTTTGATTGCTAAGATACCACTATCTTCTCGCCATAGGGCTACCTCGCCGTCAATAATGGCCACATACTCGGTGTAGGCTAGGCCCCACCAGCCGGGCGAAAAGGCTAGAACTTCGCCTACCTTTACCCGGTCGCCTTCCTTTTTGAATACAAAACCTTCCAGTACACCGTCGATGACCGGTAGTTGCACCACCTGCCAACCTTGGGCCAACTCTTCATCAAACAGGCGGCGATGACGCTTTAAAGTGGTCACCTTACTTGAGAACAGCGGGATAGGCTGATCGTAGAGTAGTTGGTTTACGGTAGCCCGCCGTGCCAAACCGGCCGGTACGGCTATGGCTAACACATAGGCCAGAACAACACGCCAGCTGAGGGATAAGATGTGGCGGGGCGCAAGAGCTATTAACACGCCGCGGGCAGCCATTATTTTGCTAGCCACGTAAGAGAGGCCTACGCCCAGTAAGAACCCGCCGATGGCCGTGGCCAAGCCGGCGATTAGAAACAGGCCCCATAATTCTTTTGGCATCAGCCCTATACTCTTCAGCACGGAGAGTTCCCGCTTACTATCTATAAAGGATAACAAGAGGGCGGTTAATACCCCTAAGGTAAGAAACACGAAAACAAGTAGCACTAAATTGCCGAAGCCCTGATAGGTATCTCGCACCGCCTGTTGGGCCACCAGCTGGGCCTGTTGGCTGGTGATGATCAGTGAATCGGGGTAAAAACGGTTTAAGGCATCCAGGGCCGACTGTAGCTTAAGTTGCTCCACCGCATCATAGAGAAAGACATTAAAGCCGCTGTTAGTCAGCAAGGGTTGCAGATCCTGGTACAGAATGAGCACGTGGCCGGTGGCCGAGCTGGAGTTAAAGCTGCCGCCAATTTGTAGAGTGATTTCCTTGCCCGTGTGGATATCGGCAAGGGGTAAGCCCCCGCTGGTGGGTAGACCCAATCCTGCGGCCAGTCGCTCGTTGACTAGTACCTGCCCCGGTTGGGGCAAGGGGCCTTGGTAGTTGGCCGCCGGCTGTAACGCCAATACACTCAATTGGCCATAGGGTGAATTAAGTCGCAAGGCATGGGCTGTAGCCTTAAGCTCAGGTGTAGGGCGAGTTCTCCAGGCTCCCGTGGGCTGCACGGCGGCTGGTAGCAACTGGTCAGCCTTCAGTTCCACCTGAAAGTCGGCTATAAGGTCCAACTCGCTCGTCCTGCGCCCGTAGCTTAAGCCAACCTGTTCCATATAGCTCTGGTAGAGCAGAAAGGCGGAGCAAGTTAAGCCGGTGAGTAAGAGGGCAGCCAAATAGATTTTCCAATCGGTTTGCAAACGTTGCCGGGCTAGGCGCAGCATCTTGTTCATTGGCTGACCACCATACCGTCCCGCATAGTAATTACTTTATCGGCAAATTTGCTCAAACTGGGATCATGGGTCACCATTACGAAGGTCTGCCCTTCCTGCTGGTTGAGTTCTTGGAACAGGGCTACGATACCATCGCGAGTTTTTGTGTCCAGATTGCCGGTGGGCTCATCGGCCAAGATGACCGCCGGTCTATTGGCCAGGGCCCGCGCAATAGCCACCCGCTGCTGCTCGCCACCGGAAAGTTGTAGGGGGAGATGGTGGCTGCGTTTCTGGAGGCCAACCCGCTCCAGCAGCTCTAGTCCCCGGTCTTTGGCCGCCTTATTGGGCACATTGGCAAACTGCATGGGCAGCATAACATTTTCTAGGGCTGTCAGATGGGGAATGAGGTTAAAAAACTGGAAAACGTAGCCCAACTTATGCCGCCGCAGGAGGGCCAGCCGATCTTCATTCAGTTCTCGGTAAGATTGACCATCGAGTAGAATATCGCCGCTCATGGGGCGGTCGAGGCCTCCCAGCAGGCTGAGCAGGGTGCTTTTGCCGCTGCCCGATGGACCCACAATTACATTCATGCTACCGGCCTTGATCTGTAAGTTTACATTGTTGACCGCATAGATGGTTTCGCCCAGGGAGAAGGCCTTGTTGAGATTGATGGTTTCCATAATTACTTGGCTCATGTGCGTAGCACCTCATTTACAGTCATTTTAGATAACCGCCAAGCTGGCAGTATACCGAATAGCACACCTATAACCAGGGTTTGACCCAGGATGATACCGTAATTCTTGGCCAATAAGCCACTGATCTGTGCCCAGGGCAAGTTATTAGTTAGCTGTTGAAAGAGGGCCGCCGGGTAAGCAATAAGGAAACCGATGGTGGAGCCGATAACACAGAGAACAACGGCCTCGGTAAGCGCCATGAGCAGGATGTCGCGGCGGCGGGCCCCTAGGGCTTTAAGGATACCGATTTCCTTCTTGCGAGCAGCGGCTCCAGTGAGCATGCGAGCCGCCATTAACAGGCCAGCGATTAGATAAACAAAGGTGGCCAAAGTACGACTTATATCCAATGGAAAAGCTCTCTGAGCCCGGCTTTGGCGGCCCGCCCACACTTCAGGGGGAGCCTTGTGGAAAGTGTCCAGCAGCGCACCGGCCTCCGCCTGTTTTACCAGATTAGGTACGCTGACGATTGTCCACTGGGTATGGGCCACCTGTAATTCGCTAACTACCGATTCAAGAATGCTCATATCCTGCACCTGTAAGCCTAGGCTACCAGCGGCCGGCGGCAAGTCGGGGGCTGCCAGCTGCCATAGGTGTTCCCAATCCTGGGGCTGTAGCCAAACTTCATCTAGATCAAAATAGCCCTGCTCTGATAAAAAGGTATCGCCCGTGGGGCTAGGCCAGTTGACCACACGAGTAGGTAATGCATAGTGGCCAGCCACGATGGCCCGCTGCTCAATAGTTTGTTGCCAGTCGTATTGTAAGGAGCCGTCGGGGGCTAACCAAATGCGCGGCACACTGATGTATATTTCACTGCCCACATCCGGTAGGGGACGCTGAGGGTCTTGGCGGCTATTGAGCCAAACGGGAAGCGCATCATCCCGGCTAGCTGGCTCCAATTGTTCTTCAACGTATTGCCACAACCCGGAGTCTAGAGGAACCGAGCGAAGAGAAAGGGCCAACTGATCGATGCCTAGTATCTGGCGCCGACCGGGCATGCGGTAGAGAAAATTAACTTGTTGAATTTGCTCATGTTGTAATAGGGCTTGGGCATCGGCCTCGCTAAAGGGCGCTAAAACCGGATTAGGCGGGGCTAGGAAGCCTTCGTGCTCCAGGTGAGGATAAAGAATGGTGAGAGTAGAGAACGCGTCCGGCTGCAACCGATGCAGTTCTAAATTCTGAGAGGCTGCCGGATTACCCATGATGTTGATGGGGTAGACAATAATATCGCCATCCAGAT
>JAAYGE010000220.1 GCA_012727835.1 Bacillota bacterium | reverse complement strand
CGGGCCAACCATCGTATTACCCAGGAAATTGTCTCCCGCTTAGCCAAGATGGTGGGCGACCGGGTACAGCAGGTGGTGGTTGAAATGCAAGCCGCCAATAAATTGACTGAGCATCTGCTAGAGGTCTACCGGTTTTGCTATCCTTCCACCCAACAGATAGTGGAGCGGGTACAGGGAGAGCTGAAAGAAGAACCCAATAAGCCGGTAGTTAAACATGTGGAAGTTCCCTATGACTTCGATGGTAAATTTAACGGTAAGTGTTTAGGGTACCCGGTTCCCTCCACCAAGGGGCGGGCTCTCAACTATGCTTTACCTCTAGCGGTTGATGAACGAACGGTAATGTATGGTTTCTACGATGCGGAAAGCCGTCCCGACCCCAATGTGCTGTTATACATTGCCTATCGGCTTTTGACCGATGAAAAACCGGTACGCATTTTTCAGGGCCCGGCCTTTCAGGTGCGCAACTTCTATGACATTTGCCCCTTAAGTAAGCTGGCGGGCCTTTACCAGACCGTATCCCACGATTGGTATTTGCCGATCATGTTTAGGCGTCTGCCCTTTGTAGGAGGCACCAATCTTTTCATAGAGCGGAAACTGCTGGACGAGCTGGGCGGCTATGATTCCACTATTCTCACGGAAGATCTGGAGTTGGGCACCCGCGCCTATCTAAAGACGGGGGCTTGGCCCGAATATTTGCCCTACCCCAGCAGTGAACAAACACCGGCCACGGTTAAGGGCTTCTATCGGCAGCGGTTGCGTTGGGGCACCGGTTTTCTGCAGGTGATGGACAAGATTAAGCAGGATGATTCCTACCCACAGGAACAAAAACGCCCCCTGCTACGGGAGTTGTTGCTCAAAGGGCCGTTGGAATGGAGTTTTTTCCAGTGTGCAACGCTGGTGCCGCCGCTAATGATGCTGCTTTGGCTTTCTGGCCAAGTGGATGTGCAGGCGGTGCCCAACAGTGTGCGCCACGTAATTCGAGCCTTCAGCGTGGTCTACCTGGGTTTTACCTTTTATGCCTACTTCCGTTATCGTAAACACCTGGATATGGCGGGCCGTCCCCATACCAGGCACGGACGCTTCATAGCTGTTGCCCAGTTATTGTTTTTGCCCTTGGCATCCTTCTTTTTCCCGGTACCCTTTACCAGTGCCCTCCTACTGAAGAGTGTCAATAGGCATCCCACATCGTGGACAAAAACGCCTCGCAGCAAGGAGTAGCATAAAGGGCTGTTCGCAAAGAGTTATTGCGAACAGCCCGTTGTGTTTAAGGGGCTGTGGTCATTATAAAGTGCCTGTGCCCACCAGTCATTTTTTCTTACGCATATCATCTAAGGCCTGTTTTATATCCGATGGTAAACTATCTTCTAACCAACTCCGTTGGGTAGTGGCCGGGTGACGACCATAAACATCGTTTATTTCCTGTTTGGCTCGTTTGACTTCTAAGAGAAATTCGCGACTACTGATACGACTAGCTCCACGAGTGAGTACAATATTTTGCTCTGCCAAGTCAGAAGTACAAACTAATACATGCTTATTGTCGGCAGCCAAGCTAACTGAAAGCCGTTCAATGAGGCTATCAGCCGTCTGGTTTTCCGGAGTAAAGATTACGCAGAGATGGGGTGTCATCTGCTCCGTAGAACCCGGGTTACCTTTAACCAGGTGGGCGTCAAAAACCAGCAGACATTGAATGTCCCAATAACTAGCCACACTACTGAGCACAGTAATCAGCTGCTGGCGTTCATAATCCAGTTCTCCCGGCTGCAAAAACCCGGCATTTATCCACTGTTGGCTGACGTTATAACCGTCGACCAAGAGATAATCGTGTCCTTTTAACATCCCGTTAACATCCCACTAATGTTACCTACGCCGGAACCACTTCACAAGCATGTAGTACTTGCTGGAGATCCACAAGCAGAATGAGCTCACCGGCTAACTTTACGACTCCTTGCACAAAACTGTTATGGAGAGTGCTAGTAAGGGGCGGTATCGGAGCGATATCGGCCTTATTTATTTCGCGAATTTCTTCAACCACACCGGTGTAATAGCCAACGGGATAGGGCGAGTTCTTGGGCAAAATTAAGTTGCGTTGCCCATCCCCCTCCTCCGTCTGTTCTAGAAGCTGAAACATGTTGATCACCGGGAAGAAGTCTTCCGGCCGGGGATTGGTCTGGTCCACATCGGGTCGTAGAGCTTTGCCTTTGATGTAGGCAGGAGCATCCTCCGCAGGCACGATCTCGGGGGTGCGCAGAATACGTTCGATATCGTCAATACGGGCGGCGATGCGGGTGCCACCCAGGCGAATCAGGCTGATAATTTCTTGTTCCTGTTCCCCCATATCTACCACACCAGTAGATTGTTCCCGCTCTGGAAGATGACAATGCCCCACCACCGCATCCAAATTCAATAGGGCGACCATACCCAGCTCGGTGCGTTTGATTCCCCGATAAAAATATTCTTCTCCATCGCTGGTGCTGGGTAGGGGCTCTATTTCTGAGCTGGCTTAGTTGATAATCTCTATAATATCGGTTACTGCCAGGGCACAAAGCCGGCCGTCATGGGAGATGCCGACCATTTGCCATTCCTCCGGCTTGGGCAGCGGGCCCTCTAAATCCAATTGGGTAGCTAGATGTAAAACAGGAATAATTTGCTCCCTAAATTCACAAACACCGATGATGGAATTAGGCATTTGAGGCAAAGGCATAAGCTCGGGCAAAGGGCCAATTTCCTGTATAGAACGGATGGGTAACCCATATAAGTTGCCATAGATTTGGCACACCAATTCGGAGCGGTCGAATTTACCTATCTGTTCAGCGCCGGCTAAATTCTGCAGGGCAGTAGGCATGCTAACTGACATGGGTCTTCTCCTCCTCAGCAATGATGGCCACCAGCTGGGCTAAATCGAGTATGGCAACTTCTTGTTCCTTGTACTGGACAAAGCAGTGGATAAAAGGATTTTCTGCCGTCTTATGCTGCAGATGTTTAATCTGCTCACTATCAGTAATTACTGCCAAAACCTTATCGACTATCAGCCCTAGGAAAAAGTCATCTTCGTTGACCACAATCACATTATAGGTGCTACTGCTATTGGCCAGGGATAAGAGTACCCGCAGATCTAAAAGAGGCATAATTTTTCCCCGGAAATCAAAAACACCGGTGAGATAGGGAGCCGCATGGGGCACATGCCTGGCGGTCACTTGGGACAAAATTTCGTCTACCACAGTCACATCCAGACCGAAAGGTTGATTATCTAAATTGAATAGGATTAATTTTTCCGGCGGTTTAATAGCCATGGTTAAGATCCCCTCTCCTTGCTTTGCTGGCAGATATTTATCAGCACTTCGATAAAACGGCCCAATTTTCCTCTTCCGCCCCTGATTTTAGCCATACAATTTAGGGGCTGTGCACAACACCTCTTGCAACAGCCCCCATGTTTCTCTTAACTACTCATCCTTCTGTGCCACTCGGGCCAAAGCCACCACCGTATCATTTTCATCCAGATTCATCAGGGTCACACCTTTTGTACTGCGGCCCATCTGAGAAATGTCGGAGACGGCCATGCGAATGGCAATACCTTCGGCGGTAATGAGCATAACATCATCTTCCGGACGCACCATTTTAATTCCGGCCACCTTGCCGTTGCGCTTGCTGGGGCGGATGGTTTGTATTCCTTTGCCGCCACGGCGCTGGCTCCTATACTCGGAAATGGGAGTGCGTTTACCATAGCCGTTTTCAGTAACCACTAACAGGTCGGCGTTTTCCCGGACCACATCCATGTCGATAACCTGATCCTTGGCCCCCAGGTTAATGCCTCGCACCCCTTGGGCCGTTCTTCCCATGGGACGCACGTCACTGGTGGAGAAACGGATAGCCAGCCCGTTGCGGGTGCTGATGATTACCTCATCCTCGTCGGTGACTATTTTGGCCCCGATCAGCTGATCGTCCTCTTTCAAGGTAATACCGATGAGGCCGTGGGCTTTAACCGAATTGTACTCGGACAGGGCGGTTTTCTTAGTCATCCCCTGTTCGGTCGTCAGGAAGAGATATTTATCTTCTTCAAATTCGCGGATGGTGATAACCGCACTGATACTCTCACCGGGGGCTAAGGGAAGAAGGTTGATAATCGGAATACCGCGGGCTTGGCGGCTAGCTTCCGGTATTTCGTACACCCTTGTTCGGTAGACTAGACCCCGGTTGGTGAGCACCAACAAATAGTGATGGGTGGTGGTGATAAATAGATGCTCCACAAAGTCTTCATCTTTGGTGCCCATGGCGGTAATACCGCGTCCACCCCGCCGCTGGCTACGGTAAGTATTCACCGGCAGGCGTTTAATGTACCCCTGATGGGTAATGGTGATAACCGTATCCTCGTCGGCGATGAGATCTTCTATTTCAATTTCACCAAATGCAGCCATAATTTCCGTACGCCTCTCATCGGCATACTTCTCTTTAATGGCCAACAGTTCGTCCCGAATAATATTTAACAGAAGCTGCTCGTCAGCCAATATGGCCCGCAGGCGGGCGATGACCTGCTGCAGCTCGGCATATTCGGCTTCTATCTTTTCCCGTTCCAAACCGGTCAAGCGCCGCAGACGCATATCGAGAATCGCTTGCGCCTGTTTTTCGCTTAAACCGAAGTTCTGCATTAGGCCCTTGCGGGCTTCCTCATCATTTCTAGAGCGCCTGATAAGAGCAATTACTTCGTCGATATGGTCTAGGGCTATGCGATAGCCTTCTAGGATATGGGCCCGTTCTTCTGCCTTTTGGAGATCAAAACGGGTGCGGCGGGTAACGACTTCCTTCTGGTGCCCCAAATAATAATGCAACATTTGTTTGAGATTGAGCACCCGCGGCTCCCCATCCACTAAAGCCAGCATTATAGCACCGAAGGTGATTTGCATCTGACTATGCTTGTATAACTGGTTCAACACCACATTGGGATTGGCATCGCGGCGCAATTCGATCACAATGCGTACCGGATCTTCCCGGTCACTCTCATCGTTAAGGCCGGTAATGCCATCGATGCGCTTTTCTTTTACTGCTTGTTCATCGATACGCTCGATTAGTTTAGCCTTGTTAACCTGGTAGGGTATTTCGCTGACCACAATGCGATGTTTACCGTTGCTCATTTTTTCGATGCGGGCTTTTGCTCGCAGCCGAATGGACCCGCGTCCCGTTTTATAAGCGGAACGAATTCCTTCCTTCCCCATAATGTAGGCGCCGGTGGGAAAGTCGGGACCCTTAATATGGGTCATCAACTGGTCTATAGAAATATCCGGATTATCGATGAGAGCGATAACGCCATCAATAACTTCGCCCAGGTTATGGGGCGGAATATTGGTGGCCATACCGACGGCGATACCCGAGGAACCGTTTACCAGCAGATTAGGGAAGCGGGCAGGTAAGACCAGCGGTTCCTCAATAGTTTCATCAAAGTTGGGACCAAAATCGACGGTTTTCTTGTCGATATCCCGTAGCATCTCCATGGCTAGGGGCGCCAAGCGGGCTTCGGTATAGCTCATGGCCGCCGGCGAATCACCGTCGATGGAACCCAGGTTACCATGGCCATCAATCAGCAGGTAGCGGCTATTAAAGTCCTGGGCCATGCGCACCATGGTGTCGTAAACTACCCCGTCACCATGGGGATGATACTTACCCAGCACTTCACCCACTATACGGGCCGATTTTTTATAGGGGTTATCGGGGGTGAACCCCAGTTCTCCCATAGCATACAGAATACGGCGATGGGCCGGTTTTAGACCGTCCCGCACATCAGGCAAAGCTCGTCCTACGATAACAGCCATAGCATAGCTGATGTAGGACTTTTTCATTTCCTCATCTATGTCAATAGGTAGGATCGTTCCATGATCAAATTCCAACACATATCACCCCTTCTTTCGGTACCAACCTCTTAGACATCCAGATTGACCACGTATTTAGCATGCTTCTCGATAAATTCTCGGCGAGGTTGGACCTTTTCGCCCATCAGCAGGCTAATTGTGTCTTCCGCCGCCTGGGCGTCTTCCATAGTGACCTGCAAGAGAATACGATTTTCCGGATTCATGGTGGTATCCCAGAGCTGGTCCGCGTTCATTTCACCAAGCCCCTTATAACGTTGGACGGTGACTCCTTGCCGCCCCATTTCATGAAGCAGCCTTTCCAGCTCCTGATCATTGTAGGCGTATTCGGCCCGTTTGCCTTTACGTACCTGATACAGGGGCGGTTGGGCAATGTAGAGGTACCCGGCTTCGATGAGGGGCCGCATATACCGATAGAAGAAGGTCAGCAGTAGGGTGCGAATATGGGAACCGTCTATATCGGCGTCGGCCATGATAATTACTTTATGATAGCGGGCCTTGCTTATATCGAAGTCTTCGCCAATACCGGTGCCCATGGCGGTGATAATAGTCCTGATCTCCTCATGGGCCAAAACCCGGTCCAAACGGGCCTTTTCCACATTGATAATCTTACCGCCGATGGGAAGGATAGCTTGGTATTGTCGGCTTCTCCCCTGTTTAGCCGTACCGGAGGCCGAATCCCCCTCCACCAGATAGAGCTCGCACAGGGCCGGATCGGTAACGGTACAGTCGGCCAATTTACCGGGCAAGGGGGAGATATTATCCAAGGCGTTCTTACGCCGAGTTAATTCCCGAGCCCGGCGGGCTGCTTGCCGCGCCTGGGAAGCGGTGGTGGCCTTTTCTAGGATCCGCTTAGCTACTGTTGGGTTCTCTTGCAAGAAGGTGCTCAATTGCTCAGCAACCACCGTATCGGTTAGACTGCGCATTTCCGAATTACCCAGGCGAGTCT
>JAAYGE010000219.1 GCA_012727835.1 Bacillota bacterium | reverse complement strand
TACCTATTCGTGGTGGTCTTAGGTTGGGGTTTATGGAGTGCCTATGTGGCCGTTCTTGCTGACTGGATTTTTCGTGGTATTGCCCTCAGCCATTGGGTTAGACTGGGGCGGTGGCAAGTTAAAGCCGTCTAGCATCCAACATCAATACACAAAGGTTAATAGCCGAGCTGTTAGCACGTTAGCTAGCAGCTCCAATTTTTTGTCATAAAAGGATTATCTGATTTGGTGACGAATTGAAGCGCAAAGGAGGGCGAGAAATATGCTGACAGTTGGTATGCCAGCACCCGATTTTACTCTGCCGGATAAAGATGGTAAGCCCATCTCCTTATCCGATTTCAGAGGCAAAAAGGTTGTGGTTTACTTCTATCCGCGCGATAACACGCCCGGATGCACCCGCCAGGCCTGCGCCTTTCGCGATGCCTATGACGGTTTCAGAACTGAAGACGTCGTAGTTATTGGCATCAGTAAGGATAGCCAGGCTTCCCATCAGCGGTTTGCCGAGAAGCATCAATTGCCTTTTATTCTCCTGTCAGATCCCGAGTTGGAAGCCATCAAAGCCTACGGTGTGTGGCAAGAGAAGAAAATGTTTGGCAAGGTGAGCTTTGGGGTTGTCCGCTCCACCTTCGTGATTGATGAAGAAGGCCAGATCATCAAAGTGTTTCCTAAAGCCAAGCCGGATACGAATGCGGCTGAAATTCTCGAGTTTTTGGCAGCACAGGGTAAATAGTGGAGAAAATAGGGGGGAATAGAAATGGATTTGACCGCGTTATACAAAGTGAGTTATGGGCTATACATAGTAAGCTCCGTTGCCGATTGTAAGCTCAACGGGCAAATTGCTAACGCTGTTGTTCAAATTAGTGCCGAGCCACCCACCGTAGCCGTTAGCATCAACAAGCAGAATCTTACCCACGAGTTTATAACTAAGAGTGGAAAAATTGCCGTTTCTATTTTGGCGGAAAGCACGCCCATGGAATTAATTCAGAAATTCGGTTTCAAATCGGGCCGTGATATTGATAAGCTGGCGGATACTGCTCACCGCATGGGACAGACAGGGGCACCCATCATACTAGAACACACCGTTGGCTTCCTGGAAGCAGAACTTGTCGGCACCCTCGATGGGGGAACGCATACGGTTTTCCTCGGGCGCATAGTCGATTGTGACAACCTAAGTGACGAGCCGCCCATGACCTACGCCTATTACCATCAGGTGAAGAGAGGGCGGGCGCCGAAAACTGCGCCGACTTACCAGGCGTCGGCTCCTCAGCCAACCTCGTCCCATTTACCGCAATATCAATGTGCCATTTGTGGCTATATATATGACCCTAGCAAGGGCGATCCAGCCAACAATATAGCCCCGGGCACCCCCTTCGCCGATGTTCCCGACAGCTGGTGCTGCCCTCTATGCGGCGCACCGAAGGAAGCTTTTGTAAAAGTTTAGGACCGTTGCTACCCTAGCTTCCTCAGTTCATTCAGACGGGCTGGGCACAAGCGTTAAAATTCCACGGTGCCTTTGCAACAGATATTTGTATAAAGGCTGCGGGATTGTGCTGTAGGTGCGGTGGGAGCCTGTTCCTGCGCCCTAAGCACATCCCGCAGCCTATGCTAAGATCCCAATGTAAGACCCGTTTTCTTACTCTTAGCGGGCAAAATAGGGACATTTTTCTTCTCGACAACCGTGGGGGTGAACCTGATTGTGTACGCATACCGGTTCTGGAATAGGTGAGAAATTAATGCCCCAAATTTCATCACAGGCCGCTTCTGCTACTTTTAGTGCGATGCGCACAAAGGCCTTACAGCAGCAGGGGCCGGTCAGCTGGGCTATCGCATGTACCACGCGGCTTACCACTTCCATGGTAAGCCGTGTTTCCTTATCTTTAGGGCAGGCCGCCGACAGCAATACAGAAAAGGCGGCTCCAACCCCCACCGCCACACCGCAAATACCGGTTAACCCACAGTAGCCGCCTATGGCTTGCCGCAGAGTACGTTGCATAGCCTCTTGCAGTATTGCATCGGTAACGGGCAATTGGCCCGAATTGCGCAATCCCACCAGCAAGGCACCGGCTGCAATCAGAGCATGTTCACAACCAAGCATGGGTAAAGAGGATTTGGTAAATAGGTGTTCCGCAATGGCCTGCGGGCTTTGTAGTTCGGTTTCCTGAAAGTAACTAATGATGCTATCAACGATATTCTGCCCGTGGCAGCTATCGCAAACGTAATGCCCTGCCCGGCAAATAATATGGGCCGGCTCGGTTTCGCCGCAATAATGGCAGCTAGCTGCCCGGCTGCTGGCTAGATATTCTAGAGTCTGGCCACACACCATGCAATGTTCATTATTGGCTTGACGCAAACTTGCGCCTTCTTGGGGGCCTCAACAACTTCTATTCGTTTGTCGCCGGATGTTGGTCATAGGCTCACCTCCGGAAGAGTGGATTTTCTTAATTAAAAAGGAACTAATTAATTAGGTATCGAAAATAATCATAACATGAATCTAATAAGGAGGAGAATGCTGTGTCAGCTAAACGTGTAGTGCAGGAAAGAGACCTGCTTAAGTTTAAACTTCCGGGAGAACCCCAGATCAGCCCCACTGGCGACCGCATCGTTTATAGTACCACCTGGGTGAATGAGAAAGATAACAAGTATGAATCTACCATTTATCAGGTGGTGCCGGGGCAGAAACCGGTGCGCCTAACGGGATGCAATTCTGACTCTCGCCCCGAGTTCAGCCCCGATGGCAAGACTTTGGCTTTCCTTTCCAAGCGTAGTGGCAGCTCGCAAATATGGCTATTGCCACTGGATGGGGGAGAGGCCCGGCAGTTAACAGGAATTAAAGGCGGGGTTTCCCAGTTTAAGTGGTTCCCAGATAGCCAGTCCTTGGCTTTTATAGCTAATATCACCCCCGACGGGATTGAGCCGGAAGACAAGAAGGACGACGACAGCGACCCCTTTGTGAAATATAATCGCGATGTCAAGGTTATCACCGAGTTGTTCTATAAGTTGGATGGGGTTGGCTACTTTAGCGAGCGCCGTCCCCAGCTATGTGTTATTGGAGTAGATGAGGATGCGCAGCCCGAGCAGTTGACCGAGCATCCCTACCGAGTAGGTAGCATTACCGATATCAGCCCTGACGGTCAGGAAATCCTGTTTACCTCTTTGCGCGGTAAAGATTACGATCGGGAAGCTTGGCAACAGCATCTCTGGGCCATTCCTGCCTGCGGTGGTGAACCGGAGCAATTGGTGGGCGGCGAGTACAGTGTGCGGGCAGCAGCCTACAGCCCCGATGGAAAGCAGATAGCCTTTGTGGCCACCTTCGTGAAAGAGATGGGCTACGACAATGCCAAACTTTATGTGCAGGCCCGCCAGGGCGGCGAGCCCCGACTAGTGGCTCCCGATTTCGATCGTCCCTTTGCCGGCGTTGTGCTTACTGACCTGGGAGCGGCCGGTAGTTTGCCCCTAGTTTGGGCCAACGATGGTGCTTCAATTTATGCTCCCGCCTCCATCGACGGTGCCGTCTATTTGGCTTATGTCAATTTGGCCAGTGGGCAAATGGAATGCCTGACTGCTGGGGAGCAGGTGGTCATCGGCTACAGCTTT